>NZ_JARDAL010000020.1:0-69791 GCF_048957595.1 Acinetobacter sp. AS5
TAGCTAAAATTTTACGTCTAAAATGTTCTGAATAACTCATTGCACCATTGTATTGGTTTTATAATGATTTGACTATAGTTGCAACTCTTTTATGACAAGCCATCAAACTGACGTCGAGCATGTTTAAAGGCGGTTCTAAGACCTTCTTCCAGCGTAGGGTGATAAAAGGGTTTCTTTAGGATCTGGTGAATATCCTGATCGGCATCAATCATCCAAGCTAATAAATGGGCCAGATGTTCTGCTTGTGAACAGAAGAGTTCTGCACCGAGTAATTTACCTGAGTTTTTATCAATATAAACTTCTACTCCACCTAAGTTCTCTGCCAAAACTAGGGCACGTCCTTGGTTTTCATAAGAGACGAATCCCCGAATAAATTCGACGTGTTGATCTTCTAGCTGTTTAAAACTTTTTCCGACAATCGCCATTCCAGGATGACAAAATACAATCGCCAATGGGGTTAAGGCAGGAATAGGCTTTACATCCGGATAATTTAAACAGTTATAAACCGCCTGTTTACCCGCATGCGCGGCTTCATGTTGAATGGGTGCATCAGGTGCGGCATCACCCACTATAAATATAGGTAGGTCTGCAAGTTGTTTGGTTTCTTTATCGATAGGAAGGTTCTTGATATCCTTGAATGTGGAATTTAGCTGATCTAGACCTAAATGATTTATATTGCTTTGCCGACCTGTGGCACCTAAAACATATTCAACTTCAATACTCTTAGTCTGATCATTTTCTGTAAAATTAATCTTTATTTTATCAGTTTGGATCTCAATCTCATCTGGTAAGGTTTTAAATTTGATATTGAGTTCTTTACTTAATTGCTCTTGTGCTAGTTTTTGTAAGATCGGGCTAGTTAAAGCACCTACTTTTTGGCTACGCGCAAACATCGTGGTTTTTACACCTAGTCGTTGCATGGCTTGAGCTAATTCAATTGCAATGATGCCACTCCCGATCACCGCTAAAGACTTAGGTAATTGGGAAAATTCAAATATTTCATTGGAAGTAATGTATTTTTCTCTTAATTTTTGTTTTAAAGTTTCATTAATATTGGGCCGTGAGCCTACTGCGACAATAAAACTTTTGGCCTGATAGGATTGTCCATTGACTTCGATCGTTTGGGGATCAACAAATTTGGCTTTTCCGGAAATTTTATGTGAGCTGTCCCATTGATCGACACCTTTCAAGGTTGCACGAATAAAACGTTCTCTAAAGACATGCACACGTTGCATAACATCTGAAGTATCAATGACAGCGTTATGCTTTAAAGCAAGTTCTTCAGCAGTTTGAATATCATGCATGCGATTTGCAGATGAGATCAGCAGTTTGCTTGGCATACAACCTACACGTGCACAGGTGGTATCCCAGGGGCCATCATTGATAATTAAAATATTCTGAGTATGTTTGATGGCTTCGTTATAAGCACTGATTCCTGCAGTGCCTGCGCCGATGATGATGAGGTCATGCATAAAATGTTTACTCAGTTCTCAACAACTAACTATTTACCTTAATATTTACAATGTTTTCGATGTAAATTATGTAACTACATTGCTTATTTTTGCTAATTTGAGTAAATTTTGTATAAAAGCCAGAAGACTAACTTTATGGCAGCTTAAATATTATATCTAGTGGGAAAAATCATGAGTTTGTTTATAAATTTAAAAAAATTAGGGGTAAACACAACAGTTTTAGCGACATCAATTTCATTGGTCGCTTGTGGCGGTGGGGGAAGTGATGGTTACTACAATAATGGTTCTCCAAGTGGCAATACTGGGGAAGGGAATACAAGTGATAACAATCAATCAGAAACAGATACTTCAAAGGTAGCAAATAGTCTTAGTATTTCATTACAAGATATTGAAGGCAAACCTTTACAGATTGCTCAAGATAATAGTCAAGTCAAAATAGCAGTTAAAGTATTAAATATAGATAAAGGTGGAATCGCAGGTAAAGATGTACGTTTAAGTATTGGCGGAGAAGATTTGGGGGTAGAAAGTACTAACTCTAAAGTTTCTTCAGATGAAAATGGGGTTGCATTATTTACATTAAATATTCCTGCATTACAAACTGATACTGGAAAGGTTCAACTAACAGCAAAGGTTGAAGGAACTACAGTCTCAATTCCTTATACATTGAATATCAAAAAAACAAGTACAATTATCAGTGATTATAATCTTAATGTACCACAAGGTTTAGTGTTAAATTTGCCAAAAGGCTCTACTGACGTTGTAGTACAAGTAACGGATGCCAAAAGTGGTGCAAAAGTTGGTCAGACTGTTGAATTAACTTTACCTCCTGAAATGAATGGTAAATTTATAGTTGAAACAGGTTCATCAGTAACAACAGATACTCAAGGTAAAGCGACTTTTAAAATTAGTGCAAATCCGAATCTGACATCAGATGATATTGCAAATTTTGTTGAAAGTTCACAAAAACTAAGTTTTAAGTTAATTGATGAGTATCGTGCTGAAAAAAATGCAGTAACGTCTCTTACATTTAAAGATATTTCAAGTGTAGTAAATAAACTCGAAATTATTACACCAGAAGATTCTATTGCAGCCAAAGATGGCACAGCAAAAATTCTCGTATTTGCAAAAAATAGTGCAGGAAATGTTTTAAAAAATACCCAAGTCAAGTTAGCTGTAGATGCAATCGCGAAATATTATGGGGTCCAACTTGATAAAAATGAGGCTACAACAAATTCAGAAGGTTATGCTGAGTTCACTTTAAAGAGTAACTCGAATTATCCAATTGCTCTTTCACAAAGAGGAATTGAGCTTACTGCCACATACGAAAATAATCCGGATATTAATGGTAAAGCAACGGTACAGGTCGTAACTGCTGATAGTAGTGTAAATAATCAAGAGGCAATTCAGCGTTTAGAAATCGCATCTGCATATAAAGTGAATGCAGTTAATGATAGTGTCGAAATTAAAGTTAAAGCAATAAATTATAAAGGATTAGGGGCTTCTAAGGGTAATATCACTCTCAGCTTGAATGCAGGGGCAACATCTAATGGTGTTACTTTTGATGGTGCTGCAACTCGTGATGTAGATCCAAATGGCTTTGTAACTTTTAAGCTTAAGACAATTTCTCTGACACCAACACCTACACAAAAGGCAATTGATGCTTTAATTGATGCTGGTATTGAAGCAACTTTTACTGCAGATAATGGTGCAAGCAATAAGATTAATATTATTGTAGATAATGAAATTGTCTCTGAAAAAACAATTGATTATTTACAGATCGATCCAATATTAAATACCTTTGACTATAAAAAAGATCAAACTATTACAGTAAAAGTTAAAGCTCTTGATGAAAAAGGTAGTCCTTTAATCGGTGAAAAATTACAATTAAATAAGAATACACAATTTCAAAGCTTGGGTTTAAGCTTAAATGGTAATGCAGAAGCAGCAACACGTGATGATGGCTATGCAATATTTGAACTAGATTATAAGTATAATGGGTCTGAGCCTCAAAGAATTGCTGCTGAACAAGGTATAAATATAGTTTTCTCTGCAGTTAGAGACAGTAAAAAAACTCAATCTATTAAACTTAACTTTGCTACACAAGCTAAGCCAGAACTGGACTATTTAACTGTTGATACTGACGGGATAAAATCTATTATCTTGGGTGTAGAAAAAATAGTAACAGTACGAGTGGCTGCAGTTGATAAAAATGGAGATGCCTTAGCAAATCAATTAGTAAACTTAAATGTGAAAGACAATATTTCACTAACTAAAGGTGTTTCTTATGCCTCACCAACCGAGGTGACAACAGATAGTAATGGCTTGGCTGTATTTAGCTTAAAAGTTAAAGCACAAAACCAAAGTGATTATGATGCCTTAATGAATGGTTTTGATATTGAAGTAACTCCTATCGGATCAGATACAAAAAAGATTAGTAGACATATTGAATTATCTGCATTTACAACTGATCCTGAAGCGAACAGTAAAGTCGCTCAATTAATGATTGATCCTATTACTAATGCATTTAGTTACGTTCAAAATCAAAATATTGTTATAAGAGCAAAAGCATTAGATGATAAAGGAAACCCACTCGTTAATGCACGTGTAAATATTGAATCATCCTTATCTAGTACAGATATGAAAGCTTTGCAATTAAGCCTTGTGAGTCAGGCTGAACAAGTTACAGATGCAGAAGGCTATGCGACATTTATATATAGTTATAAATATGATGGAACATCTACACAAGCTAATTTAGCGAAAGCAGGCGTAGAATTTACTATTCGTTCTGCTATTACTAATAAGGTAGATAATATTGCTATTAAATTTGCTACCTTACCAAAAGTGTTGGATTATTTTAATGTAAGTTTATCTCAATATGCCCTGGCTCTTGAGGGTGGGGAAAAAGTAATTAGTATCACAGTAGATGCTAAAGATATTAATGGGGATATTTTAGCTGGACAGCAGGTTTCAATTGGTTTAAATGATGCTGCATTACCAAATGGTATAAAGTTATTAACTCCAAGCTCACTTATTACTGATAATGCAGGTAAAGCTGTATTCCAAATAAGTATTGATCCAAAAACAGCTGAACAAATTGCAAATTTAGATGCAAATGATTTAACAATTGCAATTCTCGGTAAGCGCCCTGATGGTTCATCATATTCAGCAGTTCAAAAAGTTGAACTTTCGAAACCGGTTGAAGTATTACCAGACTTAGCTAATCTTCTGTTTACTACAATAGATGATAAACCATTAGATACAATTTCTGTACTTGGTGGTGAAACACGAGTTAAAGTTAAAGCAGTCGATGAAAATGGAAAACCAATTCCTAATACACCAATTGCAATTGCTTTATCTAGTCTCACTTCTAGTCGTGTGTCATTAAGCAATATACCAACTCAAACGAATAGTGAGGGTAAAGCTGAATTTACCGTGACCGTAGCCGAGGGAGAGTATGACCCTAGTTTGATCAAAAATGGCATTATCTTTGCTGTAGTAGGTACAAACTTAAATAATGGTGACCGTTTACAGCAAACAGGTGCAATTAATATTACTGCTCCTGCAAATGCGTTAAACCCACGTTTAACCTCAGATGTAAAAACAGTGACAGCTGGGCAAACAATTAAAGTGTATGCAGCTGTTAAAGATGAAATGGGAGTTAATACTGTTACAGGTACACCGATGCGATTAAGCTTGAATAAAGAAGCGATCGATGCTGGTGTTAAGTTAAAAGCCAATGGTGTTGATATAGAGGGTGTGCTTATACCAGCAGATAGTTCAATTGAATTTGCCTTAGAGGTACCAAAAGGTATAACGACGGATATATTACAATCTATTCGAGTTACAGGTGTAATTCGAGATCCAAAGGGTAATGAAATTCCTGCTATTTTAACGTTTACAGTTGAAGATGTCGAAAACCCAAACCATCTTGAAATCAATAGTTTTAAAAACACTTTGAATCCAGGTGATGACAGAACAGTTGTCGTTGTACGTTTACTCGATGCTTCTAATAATCCTGTACGTAATGAAGAAGTCACCTTGGCTGTACGTAAGACAAACACCACCACAGGTAAAAATGTAGGCTTTATTACTGAAGAAAATACTTCTGATGAAAATAATCATCCTTTACCAGAAAATATTGCTGAGAAATGGACTGTCAAAACTGATGAAGATGGACGAGGCTTCTTCACCCTATATATTCCAAAAGAAGGTTTTGATAAAGATGCTTTGATAGCAAGTGGTATTACCTTAGATGCAACTAATACTACGAATGGTATTGATGTGAAGCAGGTTCTTCATTTAAATGTTACAGATCCGACATCGACTACACCAAGACACAATATTTTCATCAAACCAGATCAATCAACTATTAATGTTGTCGATGGAACGGCAACTGTTAGCGTCAGTTTACGTGATCAGTTTGGTGGAGCAGTTTCTAATGAATATATTACATTGAATTTAAAGAACTCGAACTTCAATGGAGCTTATATTCAAGGCGCTTCCGGGATTGTGACAAATAATAATGGTGAAGCTAAATTCATCATTAAAATTGATGAAAGCTTACGTCGTAATTATACTGAGACTGCTTTTATCAATGAAGATTTGGAGCTGAGTGCAAGTTTTTCAGGTGCTACCCAAACTCATATACTGGATGTAGTCAGAAAATCTGTTAACAATCTAGTGATTAATATTACAGATAATCATTTAGAACCTGTAGCCAATGGTAATGCTTATGAGCAAACGTTAAAAGCTACAGTAAAAGATGAACTTGGAAATTTAGTAAAAGAACAGAATGTAAGCTTTGAAATTAAACCTCAAAGTTATATTAGAGGGCAAAATTTATGGGCATTAGCACCAACAAATTCCATAACTCCTCCAACTAGTGAAATGAAATGGGTGTTTGCTGGTCAAAGATATTATCAAGGTGATAATGCTGCTAATCCTGAATTAGTTAATCAGAGCTTGCACTGTAACTTTGCTGTAGATGTTACCCAAGTCACAAATGCGAATGTAGCATTAGATGTTGTTAAGTTTAAGGCAAGTAATGATGCGACATGGACTGGGGTTACAAATAATTCAGGTGAAATTAATTTTGTAATAACTTATCCAAAAACGTATGCTCAATGGTTAAATGTACGTATTGATGCTACAGCAGAATCAAATTCGTATAGAATGTCAAATAGTTATCCTCATCTTCTACGTAACCAGCAAGGTAATGATAAGAATTTCAATGGAATTTATTCGATTAATGCAATTAGTCCATTTGGTACAAATACTTCAGAGTGTACACCCTAAAATTTAATGAATTGTAGATAAAATTTACCTATAATTCAAAAAAAACAGCGCTTCGGCGCTGTTTTTTTATGGGAACTAAAATTTAAAAAACTAAATTGATGTTCCCATGCTCACACCCACAGTCGGCTTCAAATTCATCGAGTTACAGCCTGTAAAAGCCAAACTACAACATGCAATAATCAATAACTTATTCATGAATCAATCCTTGAGATTTAGCCTGATTAAACAAAGCTGCTGAACGTGTACCACTTCGGCAAACCATCAAAATCGGTTTAGGCAACTCATTATAATATCGAGCAAATTCTTCAATATTCGCCTGAGAAAGTTGGCCACTCATTACAGGCTGATAAATCACACTCACTTGAGATTTCTCTGCAATGGAGCGTAATTGACTCACCGTGACACTATTACCAGTTTCCTGATCAGGACGATTTACAATCACAGATTTGAAACCTTGTTGAATCAATTGCTGGAACTTGTTGGTGGTCATTTGCCCTGAAACACTGACTGTAGAGGTCAGTGCATGGCTTAGATTATTTGCAGCAACAACCAGTGAGGCACAGCTTAAACAGCTGGCCAGTACCACACCTTTCCAGAACAAATTAGTCATCCAGCAGATCCATCTGTTTTGCCAGTTGATATAAGTTATTCGAGCGGTTTCCAGTACGACAGAACATCAAGATCGGTTTTGGTAACTCATTATAGTGATTGGCAAAAGTGCGTACATCAAGCTCAGTAATCTGACCGGCTACTACTGGCTGGAATACATAATCCAGACCGGCATTGCGTGCAGCTTCCTCGATTTGTGCACTGGTCGGCTGCTCGGAACCCCCTTCCATGTCCGGACGGTTGTTGATAATCGATTTAAAACCTTTCTCAACCACTTGAGTTACGTGTTCCGGACCAATTTGACCAGCAAAACCTACATTTTCGCTCATGACGCCACTCCATCATTTCATTTATATCGATATGCTTTATGATAGCATTAAGCTGAAAACATGCTGAACCTGTTCTGAAATTTTTATAAATGATGATAACCATAAGATAACGCAATGGAGCGCGTATGCAGGCTTATACAGTTGAACCACTGTATGTTAAAAGCGGTCAGGACGTGATTGCTGCAGATTTTTATCGGCCTAAAAATATAGAAAAACCGGCCGTGATCTTGATGGCTCATGGTCTGGCTGCCTTACGTCAATTTAAACTGGTGCAATATGCCCAGCGTTTTGCCAGTGCCGGCTATGCGGTGGTTTTATTTGATTATCGCTATTGGGGTGGTAGCACCGGACGCCCGCGTGAACTGGTGTCGATTAATGCCCAGCTCGATGACTGGCGAACCATGATCAGACATATTCAGGAACGCAAATCGATTGACAGTAAACGGATTGTGCTCTGGGGTACGGCCTTAAGTGGTGGGCATATATTGACGCTTGCAGCGGAGCTGAAAAATATTCAGGCGGCGATGGTACAGGTACCTTTTGTCGATGGGGCTGAAAGTGCCCAACTATATCCTTTACAGCAACTCCCCAAGGCGCTTAAAGTTTCCAGTCAGGATTATATGGGGGCCAAGGTCGGTATGGCACCGAAGACCTTACCTGTGGTTGACCCGCATGAACTCTGTTTTATGCCGACGCAGGACAGTTATGAAGGCTATCTGTCGATTGTCAATCCGGATTATTACTGGAGTGGTCACATTCCTGCACGGGCATTCTTTCAGCTGATGCGTTATCGGCCAATTCAGGAAGTAAGAAAGATTAACATTCCAGTCCTGTTTATTGCGGCAAAACTGGATAGTCTGATTCCCATTGAATCCAGTCGTGAAGCTGCGACCAATATTGCACCATTTGTGCAATATCATGAGTGGAATATCCGGCATTTTGATATTTATCATGGGGAATGGTTTGAAAAAGCAGTTTCGACCCAATTAGAATTCTTACATCAACATATTGGAGTGCGCTAGATGATTATTGTATGTCCGGAATGTCTGGCCAAAAACCGTGTCCCTGAAGATAAACTCACTGCCAACCCTGCTTGTGGTCAATGTCATCAAGCCCTGATTCCACTGGTACCAATTGAGCTGAATGAGCAGAATTTCAGCCAGTTTGTCACGCATAGTGACTTGCCAATCCTGATTGATCTCTGGGCAGAATGGTGTGGTCCCTGTAAAATGATGGCACCGCATTTTGCGACGGTCGCGAAGCAATATCCAAATGTGGTTTTTGCAAAAATTGATACAGAAGCGAATCCTCGCTTAAGTTCGGCATTTAATGTTCGCAGTATTCCGACGCTGGTGTTGATGAATAAAAGCAACGAAATTGCTAGAATAAGCGGTGCATTACGGTCAAGCGAGCTGCAAAAATGGCTTGATCAGCAGTTAAATACCCAACCCTAATTCAAATGCCTGGAGTGAAAGTGTCAGATTCTCAAGTAAGACCAGAGGGGATTCTTTCCCTACAGACGATCGCAATGCCTGCAGATACCAACTGGAGTGGTGATGTCTTTGGTGGCTGGATCGTTTCACAAATGGACTTGGCAGGCGCGATTCACGCAGAGCGATTTTCAAAGGGACGTTGTGCCACGATTTCAATTAACCAGATGACGTTTCTGGTCCCGGTGAAAGTCGGGGACGTGATTAGTTGTTATACCAAAATTTTAAAAGTTGGCAAGACATCTATCCAGATGGAAATCGAGGTTTGGGACAGTCATGATGATTCACGCCCACCAATTCGGGTAACTGAAGGGGTGTTTACTTTCGTTGCGGTAGATGTCAAAGGTAACAAACGTCTGATTCCAGAAGAAGCAAAACAGAAGCTTTTAGAATCCCAAACAGCACAATGATGACTTGAAATAAAAAATCCCAGATTAATGATCTGGGGTTTTTTTTGTCTGTATTGATATCAGGTCTGCTTCAATTGCTTTTTGGCAATCCAGGCCCAGAGCATCTCGCATTGAATCGGTGCTTCACCTGATTCATCACTTACCATAACATGAACCAGTGTTTCACCTTTGTCTGAACTTTGCATAAGCCGTTGCTGTTCAGTAGTCAAGGTAGCAACTGCCGTCAGGGCACCTTTGGTCGGACGTTTAAAGTCTACTTTTAGACTCTTAATCAAAACCACTGCGCTATCCGGTACATTCATTGCGGTTACAAATCCTGTTGCTGTTTCTGCCAGCAGGGCCATTGCACATGCATGGATTTGTCCGATATGGTTCTGCATGGCTTTATGATTGGCCATACTTACTACCACTTTGGACGCACTCATTTCCTCATAACGAATCTTGGCAGAGCCGACCATCGGGACCACCCGGCCAAAAGTTTTACTTAACAAAGCAGTACGAATGCCTTGCGGTAATCGTGCAGTGGCTTTGACTAATCTGGCTAATCGGTTGTTCTTTGCCATAATTCCTTCTTCAAGACACAGGATAGTCTTAATCTTTAAAGTTATTGAACTGTAAAGGCAAACCAAATTGCTGTTCTTTCAAGAATGCCATTACTTGCTGCAAGGTATCGCGTTTTTTATCAGTCACACGAATCTTGTCGCCCTGAATAGAAGATTGCGCCTTAATCCCACTTTCTTTAATGGCTTTATTAATTTTTTTTGCGGTATCTGAGTCAAGACCATCTTTAAGCTTGATCACCTGAATCACATTTTTGCCAGAAGCCGTCATTTTTTGTGGGTCAAGCGCCTGAATATCGACTTTGCGTTTAAAGAAATGACTTTCCAGCATGCTATAGACTTGTTCACACTGGAAATCACTTTCAGTCGAGATTTTGATTTCCTTGTTTTTTTCATTCAGTTCAATAGAAACGTCCTGACCACGGAAATCGAAGCGGGTCGCAATTTCTTTTTGGGTGTTTTGAACTGCATGATTTACTTCAAAAATTTCTAATTCAGAAACAATATCGAAAGAAGGCATAGTTTAGACCTTTACAAAGGGAAAGAATATCTGAGATGCTAGGGATGTTTTCTTCATTTGCCAAGTGTTGTTTACATCAAAGGAGTGCGCAATGATCCGTAAACAAGAAATTACAACATTTGAGTTCCCAGAAAATGCAATTATCTGGGATGTACGCGATTCAAGTGCTTTTGCTGAAGCACACGTGAAAGGGGCGGTGAATCAGCCCATTAACGATCTTTCAGCAGAAAGCCTAACTCAGGTGTCAGCGGATCAACCCATTTACATCTTGTGTGGTGGGGGCAGTAAAGCTCCACGTGCTGCGGAAAAACTAGAGGGTTTTGACAGCTCACGTGAATATGTCATTCTGATGGGTGGTACTCGTGCTGCCCGTGATGCAGGCTTACCGCTTGAACAGGGTGTATAAGCATTCTGTCAAAAAAAAGCGCCGCAAGGCGCTTTTTTAATGGGTGAGATTTAATGCCTCCCAACCTCCCTTTTCTAAAGGGAGAAGCTACATCTATTCTATTTATTCATAAAAGTAGAGAAAAGTCCCCCCTTTTTTAAAGGGGGATTCATTCAAAATAGTAATTAAATTTGTAGCTTAAAATACGGTTTCTTCATTTTCACTTTCTTCTGAAAACGCGTCACACTGAGTTTTTTGACGAGACTCGATGGTATCGGACAGGCTTCTCCCAGAATCTGGGCTGCCAGAATTTCACTACAGAGCGGCGCAAACAGAAAACCTTTGGAGCCTAGACCGGCAAAGCTGTAAATTTCCTCATCCGCTTTCATCTTGCCGAGCAAGGGGAAATAATCCTGACTTTGCGCGCGTACCGAGGCACGACCTTGCCAGGTCTCGGTAGAAGCTAATGATTGTGCATATTCAGGAAAGACACTGTGGATCAGTTCGTAGTTGTGTACATGGTCTTCTGCCAGTACCTCTGCATCATCCCGACCTGGATAGAAAGAAGCGCCCAAGATCAGATGTTCTGCATCCAGTTGCATACAATAACCGCCATAGCTATAGGCAATATTTTCACTTAAAGGCTGGGCTTGATTATTCACCCAGCTGACCTGTCCGCGAATCGGTTTCAAAACCGGATAATCTGCAAAAAATTGTACTGTTTCTAGCGCAGTACAGACAATGACATGATCAAATTCACCTAGATTCTGTTCATTAGCAAATAGCTGAGGTTTTGTAACAGCTTCAATATGGCTAATTTTGGCCTGTTGATACTGAATATTCGGATGCTGCAAAATTTCATCACGCAATTGATGAGGTGAAACCGCACCAGCTGCTAACAGTTTTAAACTTCGAAATGCAGTTTGAATCTCTTGATCTTCTGTATCTTGTGCAGCAAGAATTTTTTTAGGATATTCGTCTGCCAATCCTAAAAGCTGTTCAGGATTTTTTAAGGCGAGTTGATTGACCTGAATTGGGCGGAAAGCCTTGAATTTTGCATAGTGCGTCAGAGCCTGTTGCCAGGCCAAGGTCATTAAATGCTCTGCACTTTGCTCAACCGGACAAAGTTTAGGATTGAGTAAGGCCAGTGGATTGCCAGAACCTCCGGAGAGTGGCGCTGACTGGTCGTAAATCGTAACCTGATGACCACGTTGAGCGAATGCCCAGGCCGCACTTAAACCCGCGATTCCAGCACCAATTACGGCAATCTGGCGAGGTCTGGTATTGGTCTCTGTCACTCGCTCAGTTTTTTTTTGAGTAATTTCTTGTATTAATGAACTCTCAGTCTCTTCAGCCGGATTCCAGATCGCTTTCAGCATTTCACGCTTATGCTTAAAACCACGTGGACGGGAAATTGAAATCCCATGATTTTTTAAGCCGCGTTTTAACACGCCAGCGACACTGAAAGAGGCGAAAGTTGTCCCAATCTCGGATAAACGTACAATATTATTTAAAACATTTTCTTCCCACATGTCCGGATTACAGGAAGGCGCAAAGCCATCCAGAAACCAGGCGTTTACCGGTGCAGTTTTTTCAATCATCGGGAAAACATCATGTGCATCACCCAGCCATAGATCCAGACTGAATCGTTTTTCAGGAAAACTGAGACGATGACAGCCGGAAATTGGCATCGGATATTGAGAGATGAGTTGATCGGCTAAAGGCTTGAGTTCTGGCCAGGCATTTAAGGCTCGAATCAGATCAGCTTTGGAAAGAGGAAATTTTTCAACTGAAATGGCATGCAGATGACTGTGATTATCCGGACGTACCTGTTGCCAGAGCTGCCACAGGGCCAGAATATTTAAACCAGTACCAAAACCCGTTTCACCCACACAGAAATATTCAAAAGGTTTTAAATCTGCCAGACGCGTACTGAGATCATTGCCATTTAAAAAGACATGCCGGGTTTCCAGCAAGCCATTGTCTTTGGAAAAATACACATCACCAAATTGCTTGGACACAGGCACATCAATGCCATCCACCAATTGCCAATCCAGATCGGCAGTTTGAATTGCGTGCGACAAAACGGGTACAACCTTAAAAATATCGGGAAGGACTATAGCTTACCATTGACGACGGCGTTTGGTATAAACATAGCTCGCGATCAGGAAGCCAAGCAATACACCGACAGCCAATGTTGCTGCACCGTAGAGGAACATCTGCGCACTGCGTTCACTTTGCAGCACCTGTACCTGCACCCCAAGATTATCATTCTTGAGCTGTAATTCTTGATTTTGCGATAGTGCTTCCAGATTGGCTTTTTCCAGTTGCTGCAAACGGGTGGCCTGATCTTTGACCAAAGCTTTCACCTTGGTATCTTGCTGGGCTTTGAGCTTGGCGATTTCTTCTGCAGTTAATGGCTTATTCTCGGCAGGTGGCACCGGCTGGGCAGAAGATGCTACGGCAGGAATAATGGCAGGTTTCGGCGTAGACTGGGTTTGGGCAGTCACCGCTGTCCCTTGAGGTTGTGCTGTCTGATTTTCCTGAGTCACAGGAGCAGGCGCAACTTCGACTGCCCATACTGGAGAAATCATAAAACATAGGCCAATGATACTGGCAGTAACAACACGCATGAACCTTATCCTTGAGGGAATGCTTTATTGAATGGTTTAACATCGATGTGTTCGTACACACCTTCTTTTAAGAAAGGTTCATCCTGTAGCCATGTATCCAGCGCTTCACGACTGTCAAAGTCGACAATAATGGTACTGCCATAAAAACCGGCCTGTGGATTGGCTGGATCCTTAGGCATGGCACCTGCAACAATCAGGCGGCCTTCAGCATTCAGCTTTTGCAAGCGGGCAAGATGTTGTGGACGAATCGCAAGACGTTTCTCCACTGTACCTTCCTGATCGGTACAGCTAACGACAAATAATGGCATGATGATTCTCAATCGTTTGTAGTTGGATTTATTCAGCAGTCTTAAAGTATTTACGCAATACAATAAACTGGATAATGATAAAGGAAAACATCACGATCATGTCACCGAATGCGGTAAATTCGCCCCAATATTTTCCATCCATCCACAAATAGGCGAAAAAGGTATGCAGAAATGACATCAGTACGAACATGGCAACCCAAGCATAGTTCAGCTTGAACCAGCCTTTTTCGCTTAGATTGAATACTGGACCAAATAACCGCTGGATCAGAGGCTTTTTATCCTTGCTAAACCAAGGGGATAAGAAAAAGACACCTGCAAAGACCAGATTCAATAACACGGCTTTCAGACGAATATAGAAATCATCGCTGAGGATCAGAGTGATGCCACCAAAAATCACCGTCATAAACAAGACAATCCATTGCTGCTTGTCCAGACGGAATTTTTGTATGACAAATAACGCACCATAGACGACCAACATGGAAATAATCAGACCTGTGGTTGCAACAAGAATATTATTATTGTCGACACCCCCCGCAGAACCGATCAATTGCAGCAATTGATGGTCAGTGTCTTTTGGATCTACAGTTTTATATAAATAAAAGAAAATAATGAGTGGCACAAAGTCTAAAAGTGCTTTCATGTTAGAGTATCTAAATCTGATCAAATAAATGTCATAGTATAGAGATGCACGGCGTAGATTTACATACACATAGTAATATTTCTGATGGAACTTTCAGTCCTCAGCAATTGGTCGAAGCGGCTGTGGAAAAACTTGTCCATACTTTGGCCCTGACGGATCATGACACCATGGACGGTTTGGTATTGGCGGAAGAAGCTGCCAAAAATCATGAGATTAAGATCATTTCCGGGGTGGAAATATCCAGCCAATGGTCACGTCCTGCCACCAAGAAAAACTATGGCGTGCATATCGTCGCGCTAAATATGCAAAATCCTGAGCCTTTACAAAAAGCCCTCAATCAGCAAAAGAAAATCCGGGCTGAACGTTCTAAACAGATTTGTGATCTGCTGGTTCCTTTAATTGGTGAAGATATTTATGCTGATGTACTGGTCAAAGTCGACCATATCCCTGATCGGGTGACACGGACCCATATTGCCAAAACGCTGGTAGAAAAGGGGATTGTGACGCGTCCGCAACAGGCTTTTGATAAATACATCAAGGAAGGTAAGAAAGCCTATGTCAAATTTGATGGCTTGAGTCTGGAAGATACCATTCAGGTAATTCATGAAAGTGGCGGCTTCGCCGTGCTGGCACATCCGACCAAATATGATTTATCTGCGACCAATATTCGCTACCTGATCGAGATCTTTGCCAAGTTCGGTGGAGATGCCGTCGAGCTGCCACCGGCGATTGAACCAAGTTCCACCCGGCAGATGGTGGATCGAATGATTACTGAATATGATCTTAAAGTTTCGATTGGCAGTGATTTTCATGGCGATCACATGCCCTGGATTAAACTGGGCAATGTCCCGAGTCTTAAACCGGGGCAGGTCGGGATTTGGGAGAGTTTTGTTTAGTCATTCCTTTACCTCGATCTTTTTCATTTGAGAGAAGATTTTCCCTTCGCTACTAATAACAAAGGGCGAGGAGAGAATTATAAATTAAAGCAAATTATGATCTTGAGCCTGAATCGGTGGTGGCGTCGGTTTACCTAAAGTCCCTAACAGTTCAATTTCAATCGTACGTACCATCGAGTCCAGCGGCAAGTCATTACTCTGAGTACCAAAAGGCTCTTCAATTTCCGAACTTAGAGCATCTAATCCTAAAAAGGTATAAGCCAAAATTCCAACCAGTAAAGGCGTAAACAGACCAAGCGTTGAACCTAAACTAAAAGGTAAAATAAAACAGAAAAAATAGACGGTACGATTGAGCAAGACCGAATAGGCAAAAGGCAAAGGCGTTGTTGCAATCCGGTCACAACCAGTCTGGACAATACTTAGTTCTGCTACATGATTATTCATCTGCATATAGATGATGTCGGAGATTTCACCTTCTTTGAGCGCCTGCATTAACTCCCATTGAATCAGGCTTAAGGTATATTGCGGCGCATTGGCCTGCTGATAGAGCTGGGTCACAGCCTGCTGGCTCATGCCGCTGGTTTCCACAAGTTCCGTCGGATTGGCTGTCTGATGGCGTAGCCGGTCACGGAGGACATTGGCAAAGACAATCACATGCTGAATTACACGTTCACGGCGACCTTGAGACAGCATCCGGCAATCACGGTCAAAATGACGTGAATTGGCAATCAAAATGCCCCAAAGTTTGCGCGCTTCCCACCAGCGGTCATAACAGGCCGAGTTCTTAAATCCGAGAAAGATCGACAGTACCACTCCAATCAGGGTAAAGCCGACCAGGGGTAATTCTGGAAAATGAAAATAACCAATATGTGACAAGCCACCGATGATGGCTGACATCAGCATCACTACGCCTAAAGGTGGCAAAACTTTAGGTAAAATCGTCCCCCGCCAAGAAAACAGCAGTTTAAAAACAGTCGGCTGGTCACGTACGATCATTTATTGGAATCATCACAATTTTTTTCATGATCTTGTGGAGTTGTGCCTGCTTTGTCAAGTGCTATTCAATACTGCATTTCCGGTTTGATGAGTTGCTGCTCAGCAAAGGAAAAGCTGCCCTCCAAAGCAATGATGCAATGGTCGATTAAATGGATATCTACCAGCTGGCAAGCCTGTTGAATCTGGCGGGTCAATGCCAGGTCAGCCTTGGATGGAGAGGGCCGACCCAGCGGATGATTATGTGCAATGACAATTGAGGTTGCCTGCTGGCTAATGGCATAACGTAGCAATTGATTAATAGAAATATCACATGCATTGATGGAGCCATAAAACAGTTTTTTAAAGGCAATTTTTCTTAAACTGGCATCCAGACACAGCACGGCAAACACTTCCTGAGTTTCACCGAGCAGTTCAAAACGTAAGTAATCTCTCAACCGCTTGGAATTGGTAAGTTCCAGTGCATCCTGTTTCAGGTGCTCGGCTATGTAACGCCGTCCCAGTTCCTTGACGGCCATCAGTTGGGTATATTTACTGATGCCCATGCCATGAAACTGGCTGACTTCCTGTAAAGGTGCATCGAGCAACGCAGTCAAATGACCAAAATGTTGAATCAGCAATCGCGCCAGATCAACTGCCGAATGTTGCTGGGAACCCGAACGCAGAAAGATGGCTAGTAGCTCGGCATCGGACAGACTTTCTGCGCCATATTGAATTAAGCGTTCTCGCGGCCGTTCTTGTTTCGGCCAGTTTTTAATAGA
Organism: Acinetobacter sp. AS5; assembly: GCF_048957595.1. Classification (NCBI taxonomy): domain Bacteria; kingdom Pseudomonadati; phylum Pseudomonadota; class Gammaproteobacteria; order Moraxellales; family Moraxellaceae; genus Acinetobacter; species Acinetobacter sp. AS5. The sequence goes on from NZ_JARDAL010000020.1 coordinate 17,302, forward strand.
AAATTGCATAGTTATTAGACTTATTTATTATGAATTATCAGTTTTCCCGCAAGCTGATCTCTTGGGGATGCGATTATTTAATGCTATTGTGAGCCCCACTGCAACAGCAAGGTAATCTGTTCGTGAGCTTTGATCTAAGTGTAATTCCTCATAAAAATATCATTTTGGCCGTCACTGGCGGCATTGCTGCCTATAAAAGTGCAATTCTGGTCCGCCGTCTGAAAGATGCCGGATTTGATGTGCGGGTCGTCATGACTCACGGTGCACAGGCTTTTATTACACCTTTAACCTTTCAAGCCTTATCGGGCAATCCCGTACATACTGAATTGCTGGATACTGAAGCAGAAGCCGGCATGGGCCATATCGAGCTGGCACGTTGGGCTGATCTGTTACTGGTAGCACCGGCCAGCTGTGACACCTTGGCAAAAATTGCCGCAGGCCTGGCTGATGATCTGCTCAGTACTTTATATTTGGCGACGAAAGCACCAATCTGGGTGGCGCCTGCCATGAACCAGCAAATGTGGGCAGCCAAAGCAACCCAGCGCAATCTTGCGACACTGATCGAAGATGGTGTGCATGTGATCATGCCGGACGCGGGATCACAGGCTTGTGGTGATATAGGTTTGGGCCGGATGCCTGAGCCGGAAGATTTAGCGCATCAGGTGACTGAATATTTTCATAAAGCTCAACGTGCGATTGCGGAAAAATTTGGCCTGCTTGCTGGTAAACAAGTCACGATTACCGCAGGCCCGACCCGCGAAGCGATTGATCCAGTGCGCTATATTTCCAATCACAGTACCGGTAAAATGGGCTTTGCACTGGCTGCAGCCTGTTATGCGGCCGGAGCCAATGTGACCCTGATTGCAGGGCCGGTCAGTCTGGACACTCCAAATGGCGTGAAACGTAAGAATGTTTCTTCTGCCGTGCAAATGCTGAATGAAAGCATGCAAATGCTGGAAAATGGTTGTGATATCTTTATTGCGACAGCTGCAGTAGCCGATTATCGTGTGGCAGAAGTAGCCGAGCATAAAATCAAGAAAGCTGGTGATGAACTGAATGTAGCCTTGGTGAAAAATCCAGATATTGTCGCCACCATTGCCCAACAGGAAAAACGTCCATTTATGGTCGGCTTTGCTGCAGAAACTCGCAATATTGAAGAATATGCTGCCGGAAAGCTGGTTGCGAAAAAGCTGGATATGATTGCCTGCAATGATGTTTCACGTGCGGATATTGGTTTTGCTTCGGATGAAAATGCCATGACAGTATTCTTTGCCGAGCATTATCAGCTGGATAAACGTGATCTGGAAAAAGCCTCCAAGCAGGAGATTGCCCAGCAGTTGATCGAAGCCATTCATGATGCCTTGTATCGTGACCCATCCAGTGATGATAATTTTTAAAACGATCTGTATTGAAAAAACCCTGAATCCATCAGGGTTTTTTTATGGCTGATTTTTTATCATTAATTCAAAAAAACTATAGAAACCATAAATATTTAGTCTTAATCGAAGCGCTGTTTGTTTATTGTTTTTGCAAAAAAGCATAAAATGGGTCACAGAATAAGCAAAGATAAAAATACTGCATATATCGACTATAAGCAGGAAGTGGAAAGAAAAAAGAGGGGGCGCTATGAAAAAAATCATGATGTTATGGATGGTCGCCTGTCTGGCTGGATGCAGTTATTTTGTCTCGATGGATGAACTGGCCAGAAATATTCAAACGCAGATGCAACGTGAATTTAATTCCAATCGAGATTATCAACATTATCGTTTTACCGTAAAAAAAGTCAAAATTGTCCAGCGTCAGGGGAATGAGTTTCAGGCCATTTCTCATCTGAATTATCAGGGTGAGGAATATCCCATTCATGTAAAAGTCTTTAAGGTAGATGGCGGGTATAGTTGGTCGATTGAAGATGATGCCTTTGCTTTTATTGATGAAATTGAAATTGAAAAATATCGTCAGCAACTGGATCGGGAATTACAGCAACTGGCCTCAGCCTTGGATGATCTAGAGCCTGTAGATGAACCAAATCAGAATATCTCCGGCTCTCTGATCACACCAGTGGCTGAACCCGCATTACAAGATGTTTCTTATCAGGAAGAGCCGATTCCGGTCGGCAATATCACGGCGTATACGCAATAACTCATGTGCAATCGCTATAAAAAAGCACCGATCATCGGTGCTTTTTGTATTTAGGATTTAACTTGCTGATGTTCACGTACATAATCTTCGGTACGCTGCATGGCTTCCTGAATATTAAAGAGTGCAGTTTCTACATCTTTCAAGGTTTTAGCATTACCACCACTTAAAGCCTGACGCCATTTACGTGCACCCGGCAAGTTCTGGAACAGTCCCAAAATATGACGGGTAATAATGGATAAAGGTGCACCTTCGGCCATGCGCTGGGCAATATAAGGCAGCATCTGTTGCATAATGTCAAAACGGTCTGGTGCATCCAGCTTCCACAGTTGGCCCAGTTCAGCCAGTAAGTAAGGATTATGATAGGCTTCGCGGCCAATCATCACGCCATCCACATGTTTGAGATGTTCCAGCGTTTCGGCATAGGTTTTAATTCCGCCGTTGATCTCGATGAGCAGATCAGGACGATCCTGTTTTAAACGGTAGACATCTTCATAACGTAGGGGTGGCACGTCGCGGTTTTCTTTAGGTGATAGACCTTTTAATAAGGCAATCCGCGCATGCACGATAAAATTATTGCAGCCGGTTTTGGCCACGGTATCGACAAAATGCAGCATCTCTTCATAAGATTGCATATCATCAATTCCGATCCGGTGTTTTACGGTCACTGGAATATCCACCGCATGACGCATTTCAGCAATACATTCTGCGACTAGATCAGGCTCCGCCATCAGACAGGCACCAATTTTATTATTTTGTACCCGGTCACTTGGGCAACCTACATTTAAATTGACTTCGTTATAGCCCCAGTCCTGCGCCATCTTGGTACAGATTGCCAGATCTTTTGGATTCGAGCCGCCGAGTTGCAAAACGATTGGCTGCTCTTCCGCATTAAAGTCCAAATGACGTTTGGCATCACCATAAATGATCGCACCTGTGGTGACCATTTCAGTGTACATAATCACATTCGGGTTAAACAGACGTGCAAAGAAACGATAATCTTTGGTGGTCCAATCCATCATTGGCGCAACACTGATTCGTGGTTGAAGTTTATTTTCAATGGTGGTCAGATCAGTCATTCAAAATCACGCCTTAACGAAATGGAAGAAAGAAGAAGCAATTCATGCGATCACTCAGCTATTGGTTTTTGGCTTAAACTGGATCGGCTGACGTCGCAAAAAGAGGGCGTAATACTAGCATAAAATCAGAAAAACCACTCGGCGAACTTAAACCAAGCCAATAAATCCAGGGAATGAAACAAGAAATAAAATTGGAATTCCCAGTCAGGTTGGAATGGTATATTTTGATAGGAGAAAGATGAAGATAAAAATGCTAGAAATAAGGAGAATAATCATGTTGTTATTGGAGGAAATTTATAAAAGCCATAAAGCACAAAATTCGGCACATTTTAATCTAAGAATTCATCGGGGCTTAGGCTGGTTTAAAAAATCGCTAGACCTGGATCAGGATCTGGATTTTAAGTTTATCAGCCTGTGGATCAGCTTTCAGGCGATTTATGCAGATGATAGTGATCAGGTTCAAGATCAGAGCAAGCTGCAGCAGTTTCTGGAAACACTCTGCCAAAAGGATCTGGATCAGAAAATTAATCATATTCTCTGGGAAAAATATAACCAGCCGATCTGCTCACTCTTGGCCAATCCCTATGTGGAACAAAGCTTTTGGGATTATCGTCATCAAAAAATTAGTCTGGAAAGCTGTCAAGCTGATCTGGAAGCACAGAAACAGAATATAGAGAATGCTTTAAAAGAACGAAATTCTATCGAAATTTTAGCTGGAATATTTCAGCGTTTATCTACCTTGCACCATCAGATAATGCAGGGTGGCGCCACGTATCACAGCTCTCTGAATTATAAATCATTAGAGGAGAGCTGCCGGATCCTGGCAGCCTTATTGCCGGTTTTTATCTGTATTTTATTGGAAAATTCACAAACTCTTGATCTGAATAAGCCTTATTATCCGGCGGCGCAAGTCAGCTAAATATAGTCAAAATACTTATGCAGTTGTCCGGGCCTGATACCATTGATCCAGCAGGGCAAATAAGGTAGCGCACAAAGCTAGCCCAAGTCCTGCCATACAGGTCATGCTCCAGCCACCGTGATGCCAGGCATAAACCCCTAAGGCTGAACCACAGGCACCGCCAATAAAATACAAGGTCATATACAGTGAATTGACCCGTGATTTGGCATCCGGGCGCAGGCGGAAAATTACGTTCTGGTTACAGCTGTGCGTAATCGCGAGCCCAAGATTTATCAGCCCATAACCCAAAATATAACTCAGCAAAGACACTGCACCAAAATATAAAAACAGCCAGCTTCCCATCAGGATAGAACAGCCGATCCAGCTCAGCGTTTTGATATGGCCACGATCGGCCCATTTACCAATGAACTGCGTAGAAAGTGCGCCAAATACACCGACCAGCGTGACCAGTCCCACCATGACATCAGAAAGCTGAAAAGGTTCCTGCGTCAACAGCAGAGCGATGGTGGAGAACAACATACTCATGGCAGCAAAAGCACAGGCGCCAGTAAGTGAACGCAATACCAGACGTGGTTCCTGCTTGAGTAATATCCCCATAGATTTAAAAATTGCTGCATAGCTGATTCTCAGACGTGGCAGGCTCGGTAGTTTTCCTCTCAAATAAAAACTTAAGGCCAACATGCTTATGCCACTGAGGATATAAATCATTTTCCAGTGAAACAGGTCGGAAAGTAATCCGGCAATACTGGTCGAAAGTAGAATGCCAACCAGTAATCCGCTCATCAGGAAGCCCACCACTTCTCCAGTTTTTTCCGGTTTGACCGCCATGGTGGCCAAGGGAATCAGAATCTGTGCAGCTACGGAAAACAGTCCGGCAATGATAGTGCCGACCCAGAGCATTGGCAGATTCACTGCACTGGCACAAATAAATAAACCTGCTGCTGCACCCAGCATGAGGAAAGGGATCAGTTTGGTTTTATTCAGCATATCCCCTAAAGGCACAATAAAAAGCAGGCCCAGGGCATAAGAGATTTGAGCAAAAGTGACAGTAAGCGCCACTTGTGATTCAGGTACCTGATAATACTGCTGAATCGATGAAATCAGCGGCTGGCAATAATAGTTAGCGCCGGCACATAAGCCGCATGCAATCGCCATCAGCCATAATAAGGGCTTATTTTGACTAATATCGAGGGGCGTGTGCATAGGGCTAACCTTGTATTCAGACCGGAAGAATTGAAATGAGGAATAAGAATAATGTTCAAATTGAGGGCACTATAGGCCAGAAGTTCTCGCTTTAAAAGTAGAGAAATATTGCCAGCATTGAAAATTGTCAGCACTCAGGTAGCTTAAAGAAAGAAGTGCAATTTTAAATAGAAAATATGAGTAGATCTCTTGCGAAAGTAAAAAATTGTTTATACTAGCCTCATGAAATATGAAAATTTAACTCGATTTAATGATGGGGAATTTAAACGACTCGTTGGAGTTCCTCGTCCATTATTCTTAAAAATGGTATCGGTGTTACAACACGCTGAACTTGCCAAGAAAAAATCTGGAAGACCTCATTCGTTGTGTTTAGAGGATCAATTGTTGTTAACTTTAAATTACTTACGCTGTTATAGAACTCAAATTGAGTTATCCGCTGACTATAACCTAGCTGAAAGCAATGTGAATCGTACTATTCAAAAAGTTGAAAATGCTCTGATTCAATCACGGATTTTCGCATTGCCTAAAAGGAATCAAAAGTTTAGTGAGGGGGATTATGTGATCGTTGATGTCACTGAGTCACAGATTGAGCGTCCCAAAAAAACAAAGAAAATTCTATAGTGGTAAAAAGAAGAAACATACGCTAAAAACACAGGTCATTTTTAACCCAAGACTAAAGAAAATTGTAAGTATACAGGTCGAAAGTGGCAGAAAACATGATCTGACGATTGTGCGTAAGTATTTGAAGGAGATGATCATTTATCCTTGTATCATGGCAGATTTAGCCTATAAAGGATTTCATCAGATTAAGAGTAAGTTACTCATTCCAATCAAGAAACCTAAGAATTTATCATTACCCAAAATAGCAAAACAGATCAACCAAGAAATCAGTCGGCGTAGGATCACAATTGAACATATCAACGGCAAACTTAAATATTTTCGGATATTAACAGAACGCTATAGAAATAGACGGAAACGATTTGGTCTAAGAATGAATTTAATTGCTGGAATGGTGAACTGGACGCTCTTAAATTAACTTTCGCAAGAGATCTAGTGAATGTTTACAGAATTTTTTATCTTTTAATGATGGGGTTGCTTCATTAAAGCGCAGCTTGAGGTAAAAACAATAAAAAACGAGCACCAAGACCAAAAAAGTGGAATATTTACTCTATTTTATTGCGCAAATTTGGTGCGAAAATGGGATTTTCCATTTTAAATCAAGTTCAGTACATTAATATAATAAATAGTCATCCAGCTTTTTTTCTACCCTTTATCTGACTGTTTGAGACCTGAGTCTTATAAAATTTTAGCGATTACTTTTTGTCAGATCTATTAATTGTGTCTGATGAAGATCTGCTCAAAACAAATTCTATCATTTCATAAAATAAGATTTTAACATCTAAAACCAGTGCTCTTGCGTGAGTGCTAAATTTGTCAAAAAAGTCAAAACAAAAAAAACGGCGCAGCTAAAGGGCCGCTATCTATAGGGACTAGAGAAATTGAAAATCTACTTCTGAATCAAGAAATATAGCAATCATTGTCAGAATCATCAATGTAACAAAATAAATCAGAAATCTGCGCTTATTTACATCAGCAAAATCTGGATATTTCATTCAGCGGAATGAATATCGTTTATAAAAGCATCGAATATGAATAGCCGTTGAATTAAATGAATGTGTTATCACAGCATCATTTTTATGAATCATCAGTTCAAAATATAGGTATTTATTAAATAAATAGTAGGTGGTAATTTCAAACAGTTTGATTAGAATCCAAAAATTCAACAAGAACACATCCTGAGGGGAAGCATCGTTTACACGATGTTTACTTAAGAAAAATTAGCTTGAGGAACGCTCATGCAGATCGGAATTCCAGCCGAAACTGTTGTCGGTGAAAATCGCGTCGCTGCGACGCCAGAGACAGTAAAGAAATTGATCAGCGCAGGACATAGCGTGATTATCGAACGTGGTGCAGGTGTTAAAGCTGCCTATATCGATAGTGCCTATGAACAAGTTGGTGCCAAAATTACGGATGATGCCTATACCGGCAGTCAGTTGATTTTAAAAGTTCGTGCACCGAAAGGTGAGGAAATTCAAAAACTCAACCCGAACACCACTATCGTGGCAATGTTTGATCCTTACCGTAATACTGAGCTTGACCAATTCGCGGCACAAAACGTGTCTGCATTTGCATTGGAACTTTTGCCACGAACCTTGTCTCGTGCGCAGAACATGGATGTCTTGTCTTCTCAAGCCAACCTTGCAGGTTACAAGTCGGTGCTTTTGGCTGCGGCTGAATACCAGCGCATGTTCCCGATGCTGATGACTGCTGCGGGTACGGTTAAACCGGCTCGTGTGGTGATCATGGGTGTCGGCGTAGCGGGTCTGCAAGCGATTGCCACTGCAAAACGTTTAGGTGCCATCGTTGAAGCCACAGACTTGCGTCCAACTGCCAAAGATCAGGTTGAATCTCTGGGCGGTAAATGGTTAGACGTACCGATGTCTGCTGAAGAGCAGCAAAAAGCTGCAGATGCTGCCAAAAATGGTTATGGCTGGATGCCGGGTGAAGAATACATCCGCGATCAGGCTGCAATTGTTGATAAAGCGGTATCAAATGCTGACATCGTGATTACCACAGCGCTTTTACCGGGCCGTGATGCACCGCGTTTAATCCGTGCTGGAACAGTTGCGAAAATGAAACCGGGTTCAGTGATTCTGGACATGGCAGTAGAATCTGGCGGCAACGTCGAAGGTTCAAAATGTGGCGAAACAGTCCATACCGACAACGGCGTCAAAATTCTCGGCATTCCAAATATTCCGTCGACTGTATCAACTGAAGCCTCTGCTTTATACGCTCGTAACGTATTTAACTTCGTTGAAACACTATTTGATGCAGATAAGAATTTTGTCCTGAATCAAGAAGAAGAAATTCAAAAAGCCCTACTCGTCACTCATGGCGGCCAAGTGCTGCTGAAACGTGGTTAAGGAGAAGACTGATGGTTGAAACAATTACGATTTTTGTCCTTGCCATTTTCGTAGGTTACTACGTGGTGTGGGGTGTAACACCAGCATTGCATACGCCGTTGATGGCGGTCACCAATGCCTTGTCATCGATCATTATTGTCGGTGCAATGATTCAGACCGTTGGCCTGCCGGTGATCGGCGTTGAAGGTAGCGTGGATTTCCAGACCATTAACGTGGTGAGCGTACTTGGCGCGATTGCAGTATTTCTGGCCAGTATTAATATTTTCGGTGGCTTTGCAGTGACTGCACGTATGCTGGAAATGTTTAAACCTAAGCAAAAGAAAAAAGAGGGTTAATCCATGGAAATGATTCGAGAATATGCGGATTGGTTCTACCTGATTGGTGCCGTTCTTTTTATCCTGACGCTACGTGGTTTATCAGGTCCTAAAACTGCGATTGCCGGTAACCGTTACGGGATGATCGCGATGGCGATTGCGGTATTAACTACTTTCTTCGTTGCAGATAATCCTGTGGTCTGGATGATCATTGGTGCAATGGTACTGGGTGCAATCGTGGGGATTGCCCGTGCACGTACAGTTCCAATGACGCAGATGCCTGAAACTGTGGCGCTAATGCACTCATTGGTGGGTCTGGCTGCGGTCCTGATTGCTGTCGCTGCCATTATTCACAACAACAAATTGATTGAACTAGGTCCAGACCTGTTGGCTGCCAATGGTGTCAATTTCCATGAAATGAGCCGTGTTCATTTATTTGAACTGTTTGTGGGCTGTTTCGTGGGTGCGATTACCTTTACAGCATCAGTCTTTGCTTACGGTAAACTGGCTGCAAAGAAATGGGCAAAAACCATTTCAGGTGCATGGGTGAAACCGGTTCAGGCGATCATCTTTATTGCTATGTTAGGTTTTGGTGTTCACTTCTTCCTGACTGGCAATATGACCTCTTTCTGGGCGATGACAGGTCTTGCACTGGCATTTGGCTGGGTATGGATTGCACCAGTCGGTGGTGGTGATATGCCAGTGGTGGTATCGCTACTCAACTCATTCTCGGGTTGGGCAGCAGCTGGTATTGGTTTTACCCTAGAAAACAACATGCTGATTGTTGCAGGTTCACTGGTGGGTTCTTCAGGTGCGATTCTTTCTTACATCATGTGTAAAGCGATGAACCGTTCCATCATCAACGTTTTGTTTGGTGGTGCGATGGGCGGTGCAGCTGCGCCGATAGCAGGAGCAGGTGAACAGGTTCAACGTAATCACCGTTCAGGTTCGGCAGATGACGCAGGCTTCCTGATGTCAAATGCAGACAGCGTAGTGATTGTACCGGGTTATGGTATGGCGCAAGGCCGTGCCCAAAATGCGGTAAAAGAATTGGCTAACTTGCTGAAAGAGCAGGGTGTAACGGTTCGTTTTGCGATTCACCCTGTAGCAGGTCGTATGCCGGGTCATATGAACGTACTCCTTGCTGAAGCGGACGTACCGTATGAAGATATCCTGGAAATGGACGAGATCAACTCGGACTTCCCGGCAACAGATGTGGTGCTAGTCATTGGTGCGAACGACGTTGTGAACCCTGCGGCGAAAGATGATCCAACATCGCCAATTTATGGTATGCCAATTCTGGAAGCCCATAAGGCACGTACGATTATGGTGATCAAGCGTTCTATGGCAACCGGTTATGCGGGTCTGGACAATGACTTGTTCTATAATGACAAGACCATGATGATCTTTGGTGATGCCAAGAAAGTGGTGGAAGATATGACTAAAGCCATTAATGGTACGGGTCACTAATCATCTAAATCATTAGAATCCTCCTAAGTCCCCCTTTTAATAAAGGGGGATTTTTTATTTTATATCTTGGGAAAAGGATGATTGAGTGGTCATCGAACGTCTATGTTGATGATGAATTGATCCTAAAATACCAATCAAATCGGTGCATAAGACAAGATGGAAATTAAAAAATAGCGAACAGATTGAGTTGTATTAATGCTTATAAAGTTAGATGAACAGGCAATAAAAAAGCGACCTACACAGGTCGCTTTTTTGAATATTCGGTTTTTACGCTACAGAGTCAGTATCTGTAGGATTGCGCCATAAGCTTTCTAGGTCATAGAATTTACGCGCTGTTGGAAGCATACAATGAACCACCACATAACCAAGGTCGATGAGGATCCATTCAGCATCACGTTCGCCTTCAATACCAAGAGGGCGGAAGCCAGCTTTACGTGCTTCTTCAGCAACGTTATTGGCCAATGATTTGATGTGACGTGTCGATGTACCGCTTGCAATGACCATAGCATCAGCAACATTACTGATACCGCTGACATCAAGCTCAACAATTTCTTTTGCTTTTACATCTTCAAGTGCAGCATGTACGACTTTTAAGCAGTCCTGTACAGCTTGAGAATTTGAATTCATAGTAAGATCGTGAGAATTAGAAGCGCTGGGCGATGGTTCTAAATTCATGGGGAGTGTAATTTCCTAACAATTATGCATGGTCTAATATAGCGGTTTTAGTCCTGAATTTCAAATGAAGCCGCAGTCCACTCAGTCATGCTCCGGAAAGAACTCAGCTTTCCAGTCAAAGGAATCGTTGGAATGTCCGCTAGGTTTATACTCGGCAGCGACATAACCTTGATATTGACTATGTTTTAACCACTGAAATATATCATGATATTGAATTGAACCCGTATTGGGTTGATGCCGTCCCGGACAATCCGCAAATTGGATATGACCAATCGAGGCAATATTTTCTTGCAAAGTTTCTAAGACATCTTCGCCCATCATTGCCATGTGGTAACAGTCGTACTGCATTTTTAAGGCCGGATGATGTACCGCTTCCAGCATTTCCTGGGCTTGGGCAACATTTTGAATCAAAAAACGTGGCATATCGGTGCCATTGATCATTTCGAAGACCGGTTCAATTTGATGCTCAAGCAGCATTGAACAGGCCATTTTTAGGTTACTCGCCAGCGTATTCAGGCAGGGTAAAAGATCACAATCCCTAGGCTGTTTTCCTGCCAGAATGTTCACCCGAGGTACATTCAATGCGGTAGCATACTGGATGGCCTGCTCAACCGCATGACGAAACTCGATTTCCTGTCCTGGAATGCCAGCCAGACCATGACCACCCTGCATTAAATCACCTGCCGGCACATTAATCAGGCACAAGTTTAGCTGATGGGTGCTGAGCTGGTTTTGAATCTGGCCAATCGTAAGTTCATAAGGAAACTGGATTTCCACATGATTAAAGCCCTGTGCACGAGCCAGCGCGAAACGTTCGATCAGCGGCACTTCGGTAAAAATCATCGACAGGTTGACAGCAAGTTTAATCATGTCTTTCTCTTCAATATTCAGGGCTGTATAAATCAAGCGTTATGAGTGTTTCAGCTGCTGGATTACAGTGGCCAGATCTGCTTCGGCAAAGCCTTGAGCTTGATGAGCATGTAACTGCGTTAAAGCTTGAGTTGCGACCGGAACATCCAGATCAAAGCTTTGGGCCAGTTGCACGGCATTATTCAAATCTTTGGACAAGGTCTGTACTTTCCATTGCACCGGTTCAAAAGTTTGCGTGGCCATACGCGGTGCCAGAATCTGAAAAGGCTTGGAGTCGGCAAAACCACCTGCCAGCGCTGGTGCCAGTAAACGTGCATCCACTCCAGCAAGGCCAGCCAGAGCTACGGCTTCTGCAATCAGGGTACTATTGGCCGCAACAATCAGCTGATTACAGATTTTAGTCGCCTGACCGGTGCCGGTATCACCCATGCGGGTCACGCGCTGTGAAAGTACCGCATAGATCGGATCAAGATGTTCAATCGTTGCGGCATCACCACCGGCAAAAATCACCAGACTGCCTTGTTCGGCTCCAACTGTACCGCCTGAAACCGGAGAATCAATCCAGGTCACTTTCTTGGCCTGTGCTTGCGCGGCAAGTGTTTGAGTTTGTTGTACCGAAAGACTGGAAAAATCCACAATCACTTGCTCCGCAACCAAATACGGTTCGATCTGAGCAAAGATCGATTGCACTGCATGATCATCTGCCAGGCAGGTCAGAATCACCGGATAGTCGGCAATCTGGTCTAAAGATAGCGCAGTTGCCCCTAGATCCAGCAAGGGCTCACAGGCTGCTGGTGTGCGGTTCCAGACCGCCACCTGAAAACCTGCCTGAAGCAGACGCATAGCCATGCGAGTGCCCATCAGCCCCATCCCTAAAAAGGCAATTTTAGTATCGCGATTCAACAGCATACTTTGTTTTATTCCTTTCCTAGATTCAGACTGGGTTTATTTGTATTGGCGCGGTACAAACTGAACCTCTGGGTTTTTGTCCTTTTTACGGGCCAATTGACTGTTTTTACCCAGTAATAATTTCAGCTGCCATATTTTTTCCATACGCAAGGATTTATTTGGACGATGCTGCATGGCATCCAGTACAAATTTAGAGGCCATCAGCGCATCTGGAGAACGTTGCAGCATTTCTTCAGCCAAGGCTTGTGCTCTTCCTAGTGGCTGTTCATCGACATGGGTGATCAGACCGATTTCTTTGGCATATTCGCCCTCAAAAATCCGGGCAGTTAAGGTCAGCTCTTTGGCCAGATCAATACCAATCAGGCCTTTCAGGGAGCGGCTGAGTCCCATGTCTGGCACCAGTCCCCAACGTGTTTCCATGATCGACATTTTGGTGTCAGGATGGGCAATGCGGATATCTGCGGCCAGAGCAAGCTGCATCCCGGCACCAAAACAGAAGCCCTCCATTGCGGCAATCACCGGAACTGGTAATTCTTGCCAGACCAGAAATGCTTTTTGAAATAAGCTTTGACCAGGACGAATCAGTTCCCATGCGGCATAAGCACGATTTTTAGGATTATTTAAATCGGCCAGATCAATACCGGCACTAAAAACCTGGGCTTCACCCGTTAAAATCACACATCGGATACTTTTATCTTTTTTGATTTTTTGTGCAGTCGCGACCAGTTCGCGCAGTAGGGCAAAGCTCATGGCATTGCGTTTATCCGGACGATTCAGTGTAACAGTGGCAATGCCGTTATTTTTTTCCAAGCGTACAAGTGGCATGGCATTCTTCCTTATTTTTCCTGGCTTGAGCATAGCATGCAGCTTTTGGGCTTGCATGACAGCTCAGTCACACTTGAGTAAGTTCAGGACTGAGCCGCTTCAAATCTTTAATTCAAATGTTGCTTCAAAATTTGCTGGGCAGCCTGTTCGACCTGTTCGACTACAGCTTTGAGTTCATCAAAATATTTCAGCACGTCCTGCACAAAGCTTTCATCGGCCTTACGGCGTTCTTTGCGCAGGGTTGAAACGAACTGTTCAAAGCCACCGGTGACTTTCTGCAGAGTCGGTGCACCGACATAACGGGTCGCGCCATATAGACGATGCAGCACATGTTCAAGTTGCGGAAAATCTTCCAGTTCAATGAGTTGCTGCATTTCATCGAGTTCATCCGCAAAGCTGTCCACCAGCATGCGTAACAGGTCTACTGCCAAGTCTTCCTTATTGGCTGCCAGTTGCAGGCTTTGCTGCCAGTCCAGAATATTTGGATCCAGGGCATCAATCACATTGGCGCGTTCCAGTACCGGAATCCGTTTAAAATGCTCGGTGGTCCAGTGCGTCAAAATTTGGATAATCTGCTCGATCTGGATCGGCTTGGTGACATAATCATCCATGCCATTTTGCAGCAGTTTATGTTTTTCATCAGAAAGCGCATGCGCCGTCAGGGCAATAATCGGCAGTCGATTATGATTTTCAAAGGTCGATTCTAGCGAGCGAATGGCACGGGTGGTATCGATTCCGGACATGACTGGCATCTGAATGTCCATAAAGACCAGATCAAACGCCGGCTGTTCCTGTTCATAACGGCGCTGAATAATATCGATCGCTTCCTGTCCGCTGAGGGCTTTGGTCGTGGTGACATTGAGTTCACCCAGCAAGGCTTCCAGAACAATCAGGTTAGGCAAATGATCATCCACGGCCAGAATATGCAGGCCTTGACCATTAAATTCTTCATGCTGTTCCTGGTCGAAGACCGGCTGATTGCCGAGTAACTGAATCAGCGCGCTGCGGCTGAGTGGCTGATGCAGGGCACGGGCACGATGGTCATTGAGCATGCTTGGATCCAGTTGCATCTGATAACCATAGACAGCCAGATGACCCTGATAACGTGAACGGATTTCGCGTAACAAGACTTCACTGTCACCACTATGATCGACGATCAGCCAGGTATTTTCGCTATTCTGTAAATGATTCAGACGGCTAAACAGATCCAGAATTGATGCACATTCAATATGTTTAACCTGATAATTTTCCAGATAATGCCGCAGCACATTCGCAGTTGCCGGATGTGCAAGATAAGACACCACGGTCAATTCGCTAAAATCTGGATGCTCAATCACGGTATCTTCATCGACCAGGAACTGGGCAGTAAACCAGAAAGTAGAGCCTTTTTCGGTTGGAGCACGTTCCTGATTGTCTTCAAAACCAATCTGGCCATGCATCAGGCTGACCAGCTGTTTGGAAATTGCCAGACCAAGACCGGTACCGCCAAACTGACGGGTCACCGAGGTATCACCCTGCGAGAAGGACTCAAACAGCTTTTTACGGTCGGTACCACTCAGGCCAATGCCGCTATCCTGTACACTAAAATGCAGCACACACTGATCCATTCCATCATGTTCCATGCGTGCCCGGACAATGATTTCTCCATCCGGAGTGAATTTGATCGCATTGGAAATCAGGTTGGTCAGAATCTGCTTAAACCGCAGTGCATCACCAATAATGTGTTTTGGCACACCGTCTGCATAATAGAAGGCCATATCAATATGTTTTTGTGCTGCCAGCGGTGACAACATGTCCATCACATCAAAAATCGCTTCTTCCAGATCGAAAGGTGCAGTTTCTAATTCCAGTTTGCCGGCATCAATCTTGGAAAAATCCAGGACATCATTAATCAGTGCCAGCAAATGCGCCGAAGACTTACGAATGGTCTGCAAATACAGGCTCTGCTCGTTGCTGAGATTGCCCTGACGTAACAACAGATGAATAAAACCATCAATACTGTTCAGCGGGGTACGCAGTTCATGGGAAATATTGGCCAGAAACACCGACTTGGCCTGGTTAGCTGAAATGGCCTGGTCGCGTGCCTGACGATAGGTAATATTCTGGACTTCTAAAGTGTCGAGGGTACGGCGCAAGTCATCTTCGGTCTGTTCGGTATGTTCACGCAGTTCCAGAAAGCTGAAATGCAGACGTTTCACCACATTGGCAATATCACGTTGCAATAAACGCAGCTCGCCGGTGCTGTTAATCACCATATGCTGGCCGAGGGTATCGGCATTCAGGCGTTGCAATTGCATGCGAATCTCATACATTGGGGCGATCCAGCGCCGTGAGTAGAAATTCAAGCAAAGTAATAACAATAATAAGGTCAGTAATCCGGTCGCAATCAGTACGATCAGTACTCGGTAACGGGCAATTGCTAGCGGCTGGTTATCCAGTTCGATCGCCAGCCAGCCGGTAGAAAAAGTGTTTTCATTCACTTTAATGGCATAGATATGATTATCTTGATGCAGAATCGGACCAACAAAATTGCCGCTTTTCTCAAATTCTGGCCAAGGCGCCTGTTCCTGAAAACCGATGCCCAAACGGTTCTTGCCATTTTCATCCAGAACTGCTGCCCGAACCAGATGCTTTTCATTCAGCATGTTCTGCATGGCGTTGTGAGCTTGGTCATATTGCCATGGATACAGGTTCAAGATATCCAGGGCATATTCTGAAGTGCCTTGAAAGCGAGTCAGAATCGCAATGGCCATCTGCTTCTGCTGGGCACGTGCGGCATTTGAGGTTTCAGTCAACACCAGCATGGCACCGACACAGGCCAAAATGGTAATCGGCACAAAAATCAGCGCAATCAGCTGTCCATAGGCATGATTTAAGTGTAGGCGTTTAAACAGCTTTTTGTTGATCGTTGACATGATTTAAGCAGTATTTTCTTTATGCCTGGCATATTAGCATGCTTTAAATCGACAGTTAAAATTTAAGCATAATTTTTATAAAGCTTCGGATTAGCAGTTAAAAATACAAGAGATTTCAGTTAATTTTGCTCAGGTACAGCAAGACTAAGACGCACGAAATTTCAATCTGTAAAAGTGCCAGACTGAAATAGTATTTTCATCTTCATTAGCGAGCTGCTTCACCTGGCTAAATTATCGGGAAATGTAGTTTATGGCTTGATAGTGTGTGAGTTTTAGTGAGTTTTCTGAAAAAGCCTTGCTAAATGGGTGCAGGGAAAAGCATTTTTTCATACAATAGCCGCACCTCGATATAGGTGCAAATAATGAGTAATACCATCCCTGATTTTCAAGCAGATGAATTTTTGTTAGACCATTATGTAGGCAAAACGCCGCTGGTGCGTTTACAGCGTCTGGCAAGTCACACTCAAGCTACAGTACTCGCGAAACTCGAAGGCAATAACCCAGCAGGTTCGGTCAAAGACCGTCCGGCCTATAATATGATCATGCAGGCCGAGAAGCGTGGGCAGATCAAACCGGGTGACACCCTGATTGAGGCAACGAGCGGAAATACGGGGATTGCATTGGCGATGGTCGCAGCAATGCGTGGCTATAAAATGAAGCTGATCATGCCGAACAATATGAGTCAGGAACGTAAGGACGCGATGCGTGCGTATGGTGCCGAGCTAATTGAAGTAACCAAAGAGCAGGGCATGGAAGGTGCACGTGATCTTGCTGCTCAAATGCAGAATGATGGTGTGGGTCTGGTGCTGAATCAGTTCGGAAATCCGGACAATGTCGAAGCGCATTACCTGACCACGGGTCCAGAAATCTGGCAACAAACCGGTGGTAAAATTACCCATTTTGTCAGCTCAATGGGGACCACCGGCACCATCATGGGTGTGTCGAAATACCTGAAAGAAATGAATCCTGATATTCAGATCGTCGGTTTACAGCCATGTGACGGTTCAAGTATTGCCGGAATCCGTCGCTGGCCAGAAGAATATCTGCCAACCATTTTCGACCGCAGCCGAGTCGATCGCATTATTGATATTCCACAAATCGAAGCTGAAAAAACCATGCGCAAGCTGGCACAGAAAGAAGGCATCAGTGCCGGAACCTCTTCCGGTGGTGCAGTGTGGGCGTCGATTAAACTGGCAGAAGAACATCCGGATGCAGTGATTGTGTGTATTATCTGTGACCGTGGTGACCGTTACTTGTCTACAGGGTTATTCTCTGTACAAGATCCTGAATAATTATTTGAGCACTGCTTTATGCGCCTGCCTGTTTTAACTTTCGATATTGAAACCCAAACCGATCTCAAATCAGGCGCGCATCTGTTTGGTCTGGACCTGCCCGAGGCAGATCTGGATCAGGCCCTGACCAAATTACGCCGTCAGGATTCAGGCTCCGATTTTCAGCGTTTACCGCTGCATGAAATCGTCTGTATTTCCGGGTTATGGATCGATGAGCAGGGCATGAAGCTGTTTTCGTTTAGCCGAGAACAGCATTCTGAAGCAGAAATTTTGAAAAAATTCTTGTCGATTTTTGACAAGCGCCATCCGACTCTAGTGAGTTGGAACGGCTCACAGTTTGATTTACCAGTGATTTTATACCGCGCCATGTATCATGGGCTCTCTGCACCGAGTCTGTTCGATCAGGGCGAAATTGATACGCAAAAGCGTTATAATAACTACCAGAATCGTTACCATCATCGTCATGTCGACTTGATGGATGTGATGGCCATGTTTCATGCCCGTCATTTCCAGAAGCTGGATGATGTTGCACATTTGCTGGGCTATCCAGGCAAGCGCGGTGACGGAGCCTATCGGGTTCCGGAATATGTCCGCAATCAGCAATGGACCGAACTAACGTCTTATTGTGAAGGTGATGTCCTGAATACCTGGCTGGTGTATATCCGCTGGTTGCTGTTAAAAGGCCAGCTGTTGCTGCCGGATTATCAGCATCTGCTGCAAAGCACGATTCAATATTTGCAGACTCAACCGCAACATGCGGACTTTTTATCAGTCTGGCGTGAAACTTCACAACGAACTGAATTTACCCAATTTGATTTTCCCATCTCCACACCCTAGGTTTTCATGAAACATCGAGCACAAGCACGTCCTATCCAGCAACCCGAGTATATTTTTCAGGTTGAGTCACTATCGCATGAGGGACGTGGCATCGCTCATTATGGTTCACATCCGGATCATCCGCAGCATAAACATGGCAAGAAAGTCTTTATCCGTTATGCCTTGCCGGGTGAAACCGTGCGTGCCCGCATTACCCGAGAAGTTAAGAAGCTAGAAGAAGCTGACAGCCTTGAATTGTTGAGCGACGCTTCTGAGATTCGCGTGAAGCCGGTGTGTTCACATTTTGGCGTTTGTGGTGGCTGTAATATGCAGCATATCGCTGCGGATGCGCAGATTGAACTGAAACAGAATGTGCTGAAATCACATCTTCAGCATTTTGCCGGAATCCAGCCTGATCAATGGTTACCGCCTTTACGTTCACAACGTGAAGATTATCGTCGTAAAGCCCGAATCGGGGTGCGTTATCTGCCTTCCAAGGATCAGCTGGTGGTGGGCTTTCGTGAAAATCAGTCCAACAAACTCACGTCGATTGATCGCTGTATGATCTTGGATCGCGAGTTTGGCTCGGTTACACGTCTTAAACAATTGCTGCAAGGTCTCAATGGTAAGGCCGACATCGGTCATATAGAATTGGCTATGGGGGATCAGGACATTGCGCTGCTGGTGCGTGAAACTGCAAAATTATCTGCCGATGATGTCAACCAATTGCGCGAATTTACGTTACAGAAAGGCTGGCAACTGTATCTGCAGTCTGCTGGCAAAGAGACGCTCTCGCGGATAGATGATCCAGACGCATCTGCACGCTTACACTATAGTCTTGATGACTTTGATGTGAAATTCGGCTTTAATCCTCTGGACTTTACCCAGGTAAATTCAAGCATTAATCCGCAAATGGTACGATTGGCATGTGATTTGCTTCAGCTACAACAGGGTGAACGGGTTCTGGATCTGTTTTGTGGATTAGGAAACTTTTCTTTACCGCTGGCGCGCTGTGTTGGTGCGTCGGGTCAGGTGATTGCGGTCGAGGGAAGTGATGAAATGGTTCGACGTGGTGCGGAAAATGCCAAAAACAATGGTATTGCACAAATATCGTTCTATTCACAAGATTTAACCAAAGATTTCTCGCACCACACTTGGGCAAATCAAGGTTTTGATGCATTATTAATCGACCCGCCACGTGCCGGGGCAGAAGAAGTCATGCATTATATCCCTCAGTTTGGAGCTAAAAGAATCGTTTATGTGTCATGTAATCCTGCGACACTCGCCAGAGATGCAGGACTATTGGTACAACAGGGCTATCGTCTCACCCAAGCGGGCGTGATGGATATGTTTACACATACTGGACATGTTGAATCAATCGCATTGTTCGAAAAAGAAAATCAAATAAACGATTAAAGAAATGATGTTTTTAAAAGTAGGAGACGGGTATGGTCACAGTACGTGAGCAACTCCCTGGACGACTCAATGAGTTGTCACAGGAGACGACTGTAGAACATGCCGAACAAGCACACCAGGATCTGACTGAATGGTTGGATCGGGTTCGTGGCATATTAGATGGCGCACCTTTAACGCAGCTCGAAGAAGTCGCCCACTTAACATTAGAAAGAGAGCTGCAAAGTACGGTTCAGCACCGCTCTAATACCTTTTATACCGGTATTGAGATGGCGGATATTCTGGCACATCTGCATGTCGATGAAGATACTTTGTCCGCAGCCATGCTGTATCGTGCTGTTCGTGAAGGCGTCATGCCACTCAGTGAAGTACTGGAACAGTTCGGCGAACAGGTGCATAGCCTGGTCAAAGGTACGCTTGCCATGGGTAAGCTGTCTGAGCTGATCGAAAAAAATAAACGCCTGGAAGATCATTTCAATAATAACCAGCGTGAACATCTGTCTGGCATTTACAAAATGCTGATCTCGGTCACTGAAGATGTACGTGTCGTTCTGGTCAAGCTTGCCGAACGTACTTATGCCTTGCGTGAACTGGCCAATTCCTCGCGTGAGCGTCAGGAACGGGTGGCTCGAGAAATTCTGACCATTTACTCACCACTGGCACACCGCTTGGGTATTGCCCAGCTGAAATGGGAGCTCGAAGATCTGGCTTTCCGTTATCTTGCGCCGGAACGTTATAAAGAAATTGCTTCCTTACTGAATGAAAAGCGTCTGGAGCGTGAACAGTATATTCAGTTTGTGATTGATAAATTACGCAATGAATTGGCCGAACATGGTATCGAAGCTGAAATTAATGGCCGGGTGAAACACATTTATTCGATTTATCGAAAAATGAAAAGCAAGAACCTGAGCTTTGACCAACTCTATGATATTCGTGCTTTACGGGTACTGGTGAAAAGTGTACCGGAGTGTTACCACACTTTAGGTATTGTGCATCAGATCTGGCGCCATATTCCGCATCAGTTTGATGACTATATTACCAATCCGAAAGCCAATGGTTATCGTTCTTTACATACTGCAGTGATTGCCGAGAACAAGTCACTTGAAGTGCAGATTCGTACTCATGCAATGCATGACGAAGCTGAACTTGGGGTGTGTTCACACTTTAATTATAAAGAAGGCGCGAAAACTACAGATCGCTCTTTTAACCATCGTCTGCATTCCTTACGTGCGGTACTTGAGCATTATCAAGAACGCAATGAAAGCAGTGCACATAAAGAATCTGAAGATGAAATCGAGAATTTTGAGCATATTCAAGATTTTGAAGGCTTCGAAAAGATCTATGTGTTTAGCCGTGATGGTGATATCAAAGAGCTACCACGTGATTCAAGCGTGCTAGACTTTGCGTATCATGTGCATACCGAAGTCGGGAACAAGTGCTATGCTGCACGGGTGAATCAGCGCTATGTGCCGCTGACCTATACCCTGAAAACCGGTGAACAGGTCGAGATTCTGACCAAAAAAGACCGGGAACCGAACAGGGACTGGCTGGTTAATTCGCTGGGTTATATCAAGACAGCCCGGGCACGAGACAAGTTGCGTCACTGGTTCCGTCAGCAGGATCGTAGCAAGAACCTGGAAGTCGGCCGTGAAGTACTGAACAAAGAATTGTCACGTCTGGCAATTCACCCGAAATCGATTGATCTGAGTGATTATTGCAACCACTTCAATGTTAAAACCGGTGATGATATTCTGGTCAATCTGGTCAATGGTGATATCAGCCTGCATGCCCTGATTAATCAGGTGAATCGTCACATGCATCTGGATCAGGACGAACCTGAACTGGTGCTAAAACCTGCCCTGAACCCGCGTGCCAGTCATACACTGTCAGCGCACGGGATTCTGATCGATGGTTTGGATAACGTGGAACTACATGTCGCGCAATGTTGCCAACCGGTGCATGGTGAATCGATTGCTGGCTATATCACTCTGAATCGTGGTGTGAGCATTCATAAAGTCGCTTGTGCGGACTATGTGCGCATGATTACCCAAGAGCCTGAACGTGCGGTAGAAGCCGACTGGGAAATGCAGCCGACTCGTGGTCAAAGTGTGCAGATTGTGGTGGAAGCTTATGATCGACGCGGTTTGCTCAAAGATCTGACGCAAGTAATTTTCTCGGATCAGATCAATATCCGTCAGGTGAATACCATTTCGGAAGCGGATGGTATTGCCAATATGAAGCTGTTGATTGAAGTCAAAGGTCTGGCACAACTTTCCAAGCTTTTGGCTCGTCTAGAGCAGCAGCCGGGAATTATCAGCGCACGCCGTCTGGTACAGGGTACTTAATTTCCCTTATGTAAGTTTAAAAAGCCTGCAATTCAATTGCGGGCTTTTTTATTGTAAGGTATTTGAATCACATGCATAAAAAATAGACCAGCAAACCAAGATGAGCGCCACCGAAATATTTGAACGTAGACGAAATAATCTGGCCAAGGTGATTGATCTGCTGATCGAGACGCAGCAATTTAAAACCGGCAAAGAGATCTGTGAGCATTTCGGCTTGTCTGCATCGTATATCGCTCAATTGCTGAATAGCAAACGCCAGATCGGCGAGAAAGCAGCAAGGGAGCTGGAACAACAACTGGGTCTAGATGTGCTCATTCTAGATCAGTCGGCTGAGCCAAAAGTTGAATTAGCTCCAATTCCAGAGCAAGGCGTATTATTTCAGATGCAGGTGGTGCAACAGCAGGCATTTGCACTTATTCCTATAGATTCTGCATTTTCATTCAATCAGGATATTTTTCATCTGCAAGCACAGCATTATGCAATTCAGGTAGCAGGGCCGTATTATTTTCCCAGCTTAAAACCGGGCTGGTGGCTGATCTGTGACAAACAGGTCGAGTTATCCACTGCAGGCATACTCTGTGTGTATCTGGTTAATGGCCTGCAGCTCATTTTGCAGTTGGTGAGCGAAGCTCAAGATCATTATGAATTCCAAAGCCTGGATGAACATCGACAGGTGATTTTCCAAAAAACCGATATTGAGAAAATCCATCCAGTCATTGCGATTATTCCCACTGCCATATATTCAAACGGCAGAAATAATTCAGCCCATCATAAGACGGGCTGAACGATGAACATGAAACAGAACAGATTATGGAATCTGGTTCTCGTCTTCAAATTCTGGCTTCACCTGAACAATAAAGTCCTGACGGTTCAGACCACGCCACAAGGCAAAGGCTGTACCGATATAAATTGAAGAATAGGTACCAACAAAAACACCGACAAACATCGCGATCGAGAACCATTTCAGGCCATCACCGCCCATAACCATCATCGCAACCACAACCAGTAATAAAGTCATGGAAGTATGAATGGTACGACGCAAGGTTTCAGTCAGGGCAATGTTGATAATCTCGACCGGTTCTGCACCACGAATCTTACGGAAGTTCTCACGGATACGGTCAGAGACCACGATATTATCGTTCAGTGAGAAACCGATGATTGCAAGGAGTGCCGCAAGTACAGTGAGGTCAAATGGCCACTGCATCATCGCAAAAATCCCGAGGGTGACGATAATGTCATGGAATAGTGACAACACGGCACCCATGGCCAGCTTGAACTCAAAGCGGATAGTGACATAGACCAGCATCAGCAGGAGTGCCAATGCCACAGCACCACCAGAACGGACATAGAGCTCGTTACCGACCTGTCCACCGACGACATCGACCTTGGGTACTTCTGCCGCATTATTTGGCAGTTGAACCGCTGCTGTAACAGCCTTGGTCAAGTCTTCAGCTTCGATATCTTCCTGAACCGGCATA
The DNA here is from genome assembly GCF_048957595.1 of Acinetobacter sp. AS5. Lineage (NCBI taxonomy): Bacteria > Pseudomonadati > Pseudomonadota > Gammaproteobacteria > Moraxellales > Moraxellaceae > Acinetobacter > Acinetobacter sp. AS5. The sequence goes on from NZ_JARDAL010000020.1 coordinate 40,945, forward strand.
CGCACCATCAGGTCACGTTCAGAACCTAAAGTCTGAACCACAGCATCATTAAAGCCTGCCTGGTTCAATGCCTTGGAGACATCTTCAGGTTTGACCGGATTGGTATAGTTTAATTCGGCTGCCACACCACCGGTAAAGTCTAAACCGAGGTTCAGGCCTTTGGTGGCAATAAAGAAGATACTCGCAACGGTTAAGAGGATTGAAAACAATGCCGCAGGCATCGCAATCTTCATAAACGGAATAATGCGTTCGTCTTCCGGGCGACCGTACTGTTTTTGATTCAGTTGAGTATTTTCAGTCATCATTGATCTCCTTAAATGCTCAACTTTTTCAAGTTACGTTTTTTGCCATAAATGATCTGTACGATTGCACGTGTTACTGTAATGGCAGTAAACATCGAGCAGACAATACCAATCATTAAGGTCACGGCAAAGCCTTTGATCGGACCTGTACCAATCGCGAACAGAATGAATGCTACCAGGAAGGTGGTCAAGTTCGAGTCAAAAATGGTGTTATAGGCCCGGTCATAACCGGCCACAATCGCCTGTTTTGGCGAAGCTCCCCATTTCATTTCTTCCCGTATTCGCTCACAGATCAGTACGTTGGCATCGACCGCCATACCAATGGTAATCACAATACCGGCAATACCCGGCAGGGTCAGGGAAGCACCAATCCAGGACATGACTGTCAGAATCATTGCCAGGTTAAATATCAGGGCAAAGTTGGCAATCAGGCCAAACACGCGGAAGAACACCACCATCCAGATGGCAACCAGGAGGAAACCGATCTGAGTTGAAAGCACCCCTTTGTCGATATTCTCTTGACCCAGACTTGGACCAATCACACGTTCTTCAACAAAGTACATTGGCGCAGCCAACGCACCTGCACGAAGCATTAATGCAAGTTCAGCCGCTTCCTGTGGCGAGTCCAGACCGGTAATACGGAACTGAGAGCCCAATACCGCCTGAATGGTCGCAGCATTAATCACGACAGCTTCAGTATATGGCGTACGGACTTCAGTTTGAGTGCCAGTTGCCGGGTCTTCCACATAGTTAATGCGCTGTTTGTTTTCGATGAACAGCACTGCCATACGTTTACCAACCGCATTACGGGTCGCATCCGACATCAGCTTGCCGCCTGCGCTGTCCAGCGTAATGTTCACTTCTGCACCGCCAGTGTCCTGGCTAAAACCACTGGATGCATTTTGAACACGTTCACCAGTTAAAATACGGTTACGGTTCAGAAGGAGCTGACGACCACTGTCCAGTGATTCATAGGCAAAGACTTCTGTGCCCGGTGGTAATGCACCTGTAGCCTGACCGGTATATGGATCGATGTATTGATCATTCAGGTCAGATACCAGACGGAACTCGAGGTTCGCGGTACGGCCAAGGACACGTTTCGCTTCAGCTGTATCCTGCACACCCGGAAGCTCAACCACAATACGGTTACTGCCTTGGGTTTGAACCAGTGCTTCAGCCACACCTAACTCGTTAATACGGTTACGTAAGGTGGTCAAGTTCTGGTTGACTGCATAAGATTCAATTTCTTGCTTACGCACATCGGTATAGTTCAGACGTAAGGTCGAACCGGTACTGGTTGCAACAGCCTGCTGGGTAAACTCATTGCCGTTACGGCGCAAGAAGTCCATCACTGCAGCACGATCATCATTGTTGGCAAACTGCATCACAATGGTGTTGTTGCTTAAAGTCAGGCTATTAAATTTCAGGTTGTTATCACGTAACTGACGACGGAGATCCGTCGCAGAGGTTTCCATACGCTGGGAAATGGCCTTGTCCATATCCACTTCAAGCAAGAAGTGAACACCACCACGTAAATCCAGACCAAGCTTCATTGGCTTGGCACCAATTTTTTGCAGCCATTCTGGGGTGGTCGGGGCAAGGTTCAGTGCAACCACGTAATCATCACCTAAACCACGACGTAAAGCCTCTTTGGCTTTAAGCTGCGATTCACTTGAATCTACACGTAATAAGGCTGCATTGTTGCCAAAGCTATTGTCATGGGTGGCAATATTTTCAGTTTTTAAAATTTGCTCTGCTTTTTGTACGATGCTTGCATCAATTTGAGTACCGGCTTTGGCACCCGAAATCTGTACAGCAGGTTCATCTGGATACAAACTTGGCAGGGCATATAAGGTACTGATCACCAGGACAACCAGGATCAGTACATATTTCCATGCTGGGTAACGCATTCGTTTTCTTCTTAAAATGAAAAAGTCGTGCGAGGGCACGACTATTTTTGATTAAAGGTTATTTAAAGTGCCTTCAGGTAGGACTGAGATCACACTTGCACGTTGAACTTTGACTTCTACACCACGGCTCAATTCAACCACTGCGAAGTCACCTTCAATCTTGGTGATTTTGCCCATTAATCCGCCTGCAAATACCACTTCACTGCCAACGCCAAGGCTGTCGACCAAAGCACGGTGTTCTTTGGCACGTTTAGATTGAGGACGCCAGATCAAGAAATAGAAGATTGCAATAAAAACAGCAATCATCAAAAGGTTCGCCATCATGCTTGGTTGTTGTGCAGCTTCACCTGCAGCGTGAGCAGTCGAAATAAAAAGGCTCATTACATTTTCCTAAAATAAAAAACTGGTGATCAACTCGATAATAAATTGACATATTCTTGCAATTTACATTGTCTTTTTCCTCAGCGCAAATGCTGATGGATTAATCTTGCGGACAAGGTGGCACTTCCAGGCCACGGCGGGCATAAAAGTCATGAACAAATTCGTCAAATGTACCGTTGTCTAATGCATCACGCATCGCTTCAGTCAAACGCAGGTAATAGCGCAGATTATGAATCGTACCGAGCATAGAGCCGAGCATTTCCCCACATTTCTCAAGATGGAATAAATAAGCACGGGTAAAGTTCTGGCAGGTATAACAGTCGCAATGCGGATCGAGTGGGCTCTGGTCATGACGATATTTACTATTACGAATGCGCACCAAGCCGTCTGTCACAAAATAGTGACCGTTACGTGCATTTCGGGTGGGCATCACGCAGTCAAACATATCGACACCACGACGCACCGCTTCCACAATATCTTCAGGCTTGCCGACACCCATCAAATAACGCGGTTTGTCTGCAGGCATTTTTTCTGGAAGGTAATCCAATACCTTGATCATTTCCTCTTTTGGCTCACCAACGGACAGACCGCCAATCGCATAACCATCAAAGTCGATTTCTAGCAGGCCTTTTAAAGATTCATCACGTAAATCTTCATACATGCCGCCTTGAATAATACCGAACAGCGCATTACGGTTTTTCAGCACGTCATGATGCTGGGTTTTACAGCGTTTGGCCCAGCGCAAAGATAGTTGCAACGATTTTTGCGCTTCTTCATGCGTCGCAGGATACGGTGTACATTCATCAAAAATCATCACAATGTCAGAGTTCAGCGTGTGCTGAATATCCATTGAAATTTCAGGCGATAAAAATACTTTTGAACCATCAATCGGCGAGCGGAAGGTGACACCTTCTTCTTTAATTTTACGCATTGCGCCCAGACTGAAGACCTGGAAGCCGCCTGAATCGGTCAAAATGGGACTATTCCATTTCATAAAGCCGTGCAGGCCGCCATGTTCACGAATTACATCCAGTCCTGGACGTAGATACAAATGGAAGGTATTGCCCAGAATGACTTGAGATTTGATCTCTTTAATGTCGCGTGGCAACAGGCCCTTGACCGTACCATACGTACCCACAGGCATGAACATCGGGGTTTCCACCACACCGTGTTCAAGCGTTAAACGACCACGACGGGCACGGCCCGACTGACCTAATTTTTCAAACTTCATAGGAGTTCCACATCAAGGCGAAAAAACAGTTCGCTGATTGTTATAGCTAAAGGGCGCTATTTTCCTTGATTCTTACACTAAACGCCAGCATTGTAGAGCATTCGCTCTGTAATTTTATTTATCGCTGAAGCTAGGGAACATCCGGAGATATTGGCGGATGGGCAGAAAACTGCTGCAAGCGCTGCTGGATATCTTCCCGGCTAAGGGCGCAGCTGCCATCCGGCTCAGAGGCCATTGCAGCGATATGCTGGATCAGTTTCTGGATATAAATATTGCTATCGACAAAGTAGGATTCCAAGGTCAGCAAATAGGCATCTTGTGCCACTTGCAAATAGTCATAAGGCTCCATCACCAGCATCTGCTCTAGATCAATCAAGATATCTTTGTCGTTTTGCGAGAGTTTCAAGCGTTTCTGTATGGCAGGTAAATGAGTAGTTTGTCTGGATGCCAGAAATTTCTGTAAATGAATATGCTCAGGATTAAGTGTCTGTGCAGATTGGCATTCAAATTCGACTTGGGTGGGCAGGCTCATGAAAAACAGGATGCCATCCAGATCCAGACCATAGGCCTCAGAAAGACGATGTTTGGCCTGTTTAAAACTATCCAGCAATAAATCCAGATGCGTCGCGTGTAGCTGTTTTTGCTGTGCCAAGACCGGATGGCCAAAGCCGTGCTGGGTTTTAAAATAATCAGCCAGCAAAGTTTTGAAGGGGATCAGTCCAGAGTCGGGCGCAGCTTGTGCCCGATAACGCCATTTTGGGACATTCCAGCGATCTTGTTCAGCCAGATATTGCCGCTGATCTTCCAGATCTTTAAAAATACTGCATTCAGTCGAAATGGCCAGATCATCCAGCAGTAAAAATTCGTCAAAGACCAGACTACAGGCATAGATTCCATCGTCCTGATAATGGTCATAAAGCTGATAAAATTCTTCCACCAGCGTCTGCTCTAAGCGCTCTACATAATTCAGCATAATTTTTATTCTTTATTTTATTGGTTTTATAAAGGTGTAGCTTCATCCTGGGTCATTTTATTATAAGTTGAGTACGCCAGGATGAGAAAGTCGATCAGATGAGATAGTTGCTCAGTGAAAATTTGGACGATAGTCAAAACTCTGGGTTGCGCTCTGATCGCGAAAAGGGCGAACTGCTTTTTTTCCTAACAGCATATTATTAATCACATTGTGTGGAAAAATCTGGATCTGGTTATTAAACAGTTCCACATTGCGATTATAAATGGTAATTGCCGCACCGACATTTTCATTCTGTTCTTCAATTTCAGCCATCATTTTCAGATAAATGTCATTGGCTTTTAGCTCGGGATAGTTTTCAACCACTACATTGAGGCTATGCATGAGTTGTTTGTTCAGGCTTTCAATGCGCTGTAACTGTCCAATATCGGCATCGTTGATATTTAAATTCATGATGTTCTGACGCAGTTCGGTGACTTTTTCTAGCGTACCTTTTTCGAAACTCGAGTATTGCTCGACCAGCGGTTGCAAACCATCCAGAATTTTCAGTTTTTGCCGTTCATAACTGGCGACATCCGACCAGGCGCGAATCGTAGCGTTATGATGACGGACAATACTGTTGCGGATCATGATAATCGCGACAATCAGTGCCACAATGACCAAACATAAAATCAAAAATCCCATCCGAGATCTCCCCAAGCTATATCTATATTTTAAAAATGATGCGAAAAATTTATTTTAAAAACTGCAGCAGATCATGTTGTAAGTTTTCGAGCTGTTTTAATTTAAACGTTCTCAGGTGGCCGCGCAATGTGGAAATATCGCTAATATTCTGCTGCTTGCTCGATACCTGAAATAAATCATGGGGCCCTAGATAGCACAGCATCTTATTTTCTGGATGAAACAGTAAATCACCCTGACGCTGTTCAAAAAAATCGGCCAGTCGCAGCACAAAACCCGGACTGAGTAATTTGGCAGTTTGCAGCGGATCACTGCCATAAAAGCTTAATCTCTGGTTGGTGCGAATATCGCTGCTGTGCCAGGGATAGCTATAAGGATAATAAAATTTCTTTCTGGAAGTCGTAACGGCCAGTCCCTGAATCTGGATATCAAACACAAATACGCCCCACAGGTCTTTATGGACCTGCATCAGTTTGACTGGCTGACCTTCCTTATTTCGGGCCTGTACTTCATCAATATAGTGGTATTGGAACAGTAGCACCTGATGTTGCTGGCCATTTTCATCTTCCCAGACCGTGCTGGCATAACGCTGAATCTCATTACTCAACGAACCTTGATTGAATACTGGAAATAATTGTTTTAAATGCCGGATAAAGTGCAGGGGATTGAGTGGCATGGAAATATGCTGCGGCTGTTGTTGAAAAGCAAGCTGATATTTCTTGGCCAGTGCCTGTTCTTCCAGAAAAGCAATGACTTCCTCTAAGGGTTGCTGCTGTTCATAGCAAATATAGGCCCAGAAGATACAGAGACAGCCGAGAAAAACACTGCTCTGAATCCAGATATTTCCCGGCGCAATAAAAATGCTGCCAATCAGAAAAAGCCCAATTCCGGCAAGCGCAAGCGGCAGGTTATTTTCAAACTTGAGCGTAATCGGGCCATTCCAGGGATGCAGCCCATCCAGCAATTGCTGATGCGTTTTGGCCTGTTGACCCAGATCCCAAAGCCGAGCGATATTTTGAAACACCACTGCATTTTTCTTGCGGCGAATATGAATGGACTGTTGTACAGACTCGATCGGCATGGGCAATGGTTCTCGCTTATTTCGCCTGATCAATCAGCATGGCATCGCCATAACTGAAGAAGCGATACTTGCTGTCTACTGCATGTTTATACGCATTCAGAATATTGTCACGATTGGACAAGGCAGACACAAGCATTAACAGGGTCGATTCTGGTAAATGGAAGTTAGTGATCAAACGATCGACCACTTTAAACTGATAACCCGGATAGATGAAAATCTGGGTATCACCTGTCCAGGCTGCCAGTTCACCGTTATGTGCTTGTGCTGCACTTTCGACTGCACGGGTGGCAGTCGTGCCTACAGAAATGACTTTATTACCGCGGGCTTTAGTCTGACGAATCATCTCGACCGCAGTTTCAGGGACGTCGCACCATTCGCTGTGCATGATGTGATTTTGAATATCATCGGTACGCACTGGCAGGAAAGTACCTGCACCAACATGTAGGGTCACAAAAGTTTTTTGAATCCCTTTGGCTTCCAATTTTGCCAGCAGATCGGCATCAAAATGCAGGCTGGCAGTAGGTGCTGCAACGCTGGCCAGTTTGGTCGGGTCATTAAACACAGTTTGATAACGTTCAGTATCAATCTCTTCTGCTTCACGGTTGAAATAAGGCGGAATAGGCAAGGCGCCGTATTGATCCAGCACATCGAGAATCGGTTGTGAAAATTCTACAATAAACAGATTTTCATGACGGCCTTGTACGGTCACTTTCACTGCATCCGGGCCAATAAAAAGTTCTGCACCGGCTTTCGGGGTATTGCTGGCCTTGATGTGACAATAGGCAATAAAGCGATCTTGCATACGCTCAACCAGCACTTCTACCGCACCGCCTGAAGCACGTTTACCTTTTAAACGGGCCTTCATGACTTTAGTGTCGTTCAATACCAACAAGTCGCCGTCTTCAAGTAAATCCAGAATGTCGGTAAATTGATGGTCATGATATTGACCTTGGGCATCGAGGTGCAGCAGGCGAGAGGCACTGCGAGTTTCCAGAGGATAGCGAGCAATCAGCTCATCGGGGAGATCAAAATTAAAATCAGAAAGTTGCATGATGATTTACGCTAAAAAAACTGCGGCTAGTATAAACTTTTTTCTTTTTTATGGCGGGAATTGCTCGATTTTAAAACGAAAAAATGCCATTTGTTTTAAAAATAAACAAATGTAAATATTCTGCGTTGACAGTGCTGAGAAATCGCGTATTATACCTTTCATCCACTCCCGAGGTGGTGAAATTGGTAGACGCGGCGGACTCAAAATCCGCTGTCAGAGATGACGTGTCGGTTCGAGTCCGACCCTCGGGACCAAAATTCTAAAAAACCCCAAGCACATTCAGTCTTGGGGTTTTTTATTGTCTGTATATTTAAAAGTATTTATTTTCATCATTTCTTAAAATGGTTTTTGACTGAATTTGAGTGGTTTTGTCAGTAAGATGATGATTTATATCTATAGCGAAAAATAGATTAATTGAATAACTTTGATACATCAATCAGAAATAAAAAAACCGGCGCCTAGACGCCGGTTTTTTTATTTTACATTACTGATCAAGTCAGTTTTGCAAAAGCTTAGATCGTAGCAAGTGCTGCATTCAAAGTAGCACTTGGACGCATCACTGCATTTACTTTTTCTTGATCAACTGCGTAGTAACCACCGATGTCTACTGATTTTCCTTGAACTTCTGCAAGCTCAGCAACGATTTTCTCTTCATTTTCAGCTAAAGTTTTTGCAAGAGGTGCAAACTTCGCTTTCAATTCAGCATTTTCGTCTTGAGCAGCAAGTTCTTCAGCCCAGAATTTCGCCAGGTAGAAATGGCTGCCACGGTTATCAAGCTCACCTGTACGACGAGAAGGTGACTTGTCGTTATCCAGTAATTTACCAGTTGCACGGTCTAAAGTTTTGGCAAGTAACTTGATGTTGTCATTGCCTTCTTTAATACCCATTTCTTCTAAAGATACCGCCAACGCCATGAATTCACCGAGTGAATCCCAACGTAAGTGGTTCTCTTCAACTAACTGCTGTACATGTTTAGGAGCAGAACCGCCTGCACCTGTTTCGTACATGCCGCCACCCGCCATTAACGGCACGATAGACAACATTTTCGCAGATGTACCCAATTCCATGATTGGGAACAAGTCAGTCAGGTAGTCACGCAGGATGTTACCTGTTACCGAAATAGTATCTAGACCGCGTGCAACACGTTCAAGCGTATAACGCATTGCACGTACTTGTGACATGATCTGGATATCAAGACCAGTGGTGTCATGATCTTTCAGGTATTTTTCAACTTTCTTGATCAGTTCGTTTTCGTGTGGACGGTACGGGTCAAGCCAGAAGATTGCTGGCATGCCAGAGTTACGTGCACGAGTAACTGCAAGTTTCACCCAGTCACGAATCGGTGCGTCTTTCACCTGACACATACGCCAGATATCGCCTTCTTCCACGTTTTGTGACATCAACACTTCGCCTGTTTCTAGGTCAGTGATGTTCGCAACACCTGTTTCAGGAATTTCGAAAGTCTTGTCGTGTGAACCGTATTCTTCCGCTTTTTGCGCCATCAAACCAACGTTAGGTACAGTACCCATGGTTTTTGGATCGAAGTTGCCATTCCATTTACAGAAATTGATCATTTCCTGGTAAATACGTGCGAAAGTTGATTCAGGCATGACTGCTTTACAGTCGTAAGGTTTGCCATCAGCGCCCCACATTTTACCGCCACCACGGATCATGGCAGGCATAGAAGCATCTACAATGACGTCGTTAGGAGAGTGGAAGTTAGTGATGCCTTTTGCTGAATCAACCATCGCCAGTGCTGGACGGTGTTCTTGACAAGCGTGCAGGTCACGGATGATTTCTTCACGTTGAGAAGTCGGAAGCGTCTCGGTTTTCTCGTAAAGACCGGCCATACCGTTATTGACATTAATGCCAAGCTCATCAAAAAGCTTGCCATGTTTTTCGAATGCTTCTTTGTAGTAGATTCTTACACAGTGACCAAAGACGATTGGGTGAGACACCTTCATCATGGTTGCTTTAACGTGTAAAGAGAACAGAATGCCTGCTTCACGACAGTCTTCAAGTTCTTTCTCGTAGAAGTCGCAAAGTGCTTTCTTGCTCATGAACATTGAGTCGATGATTTCGCCGTCTTGAAGCGCAACTTTTGGCTTAAGAACAATGGTTTCACCAGACTTGGTGATCAATTCCATTTTCACATCACGTGCGCGGTCTAAAGTCATTGACTTTTCGCCGTGGTAGAAGTCACCTTCGTCCATGTGTGAAACGTGAGTTTGAGACCACTGTTTCCACTCGCTCATAGAATGAGGGTGTTTTTTCACGTAGTTTTTAACGGCAGCAGGTGCACGACGATCTGAGTTACCTTCACGTAGAACAGGGTTTACTGCTGAACCAAGACATTTGCTATAACGTGCCTTGATTGCTTTTTCTTCTTCAGTGGTCGGGTTTTCAGGATAGTCAGGGATTGCATAGCCTTTAGACTGAAGTTCCTTGATACACGCTGTTAGCTGGCCAACAGAAGCACTGATATTTGGGAGTTTGATAATGTTCGTGTCTGGATCTTGTGTAAGACGACCTAGCTCAGCTAGAGTGTCAGGCACCTTTTGCTCTTCGCTTAGGTAATCTGTAAATTCGGAGAGCACGCGCACAGCTACAGAGATGTCACTTTTGACGATCTCAACGCCAGCTGGCTTAGTAAAGGTCTCAATGATCGGCAGCAGAGAATAAGTCGCCAGTAATGGCGCCTCGTCGGTCAGTGTGTAAATGATAGTTGACTTTCCACCAGCCATATATAGCCCCTTGCGTTGGATTGAGTTTCTGAGGACCGAACTTTTGGCCCAGCCTCTTTGAACCGATTTGCTTAAATAAAAACATTGAGAGTATCGTCTTTCAGCGCATTTCAGTCAACGAAATATGCCTTTAGATTGAAATTTGGGTGAAAATTTGTACAGATTTGTACAGATTTGTATGGTTTAGCCGTGTTTATATTTTGTACAAAAAAATAATCATCTTCTGCTGTAAATCCTGATGAAAATGATCGGAAATGATTCGCTAGCCAATTGTATTCACTGAAAATGGTTTTTTGAGTCCGACATAGACTTAAACTGATCCTCGAGATGTATATCGGTACCGAATGACTTCATGCTGTTTTGCGCAAATTCAGTCAGGCTGATGATGCAAATTTGTCCTTGGCAGATGGCTACATCATCATGGAATAGCTTTGCGCTATACTGGCAAGCATTAATGAAATGATCTTAAAGATTGACACTAACAAGGAAATGTAATGCCCAGCCTGTTTATTGTGATGCTCGGTGGTCGTCATGCCCGTGCCAATACAGAAGTTCATGATGTGGTTTTGGCAATAGGAGAGAGTCTGGAAGATACCTATCCGCAATTGAAAAATGCCTGGTTTGCGGAACAGAAAGGCTTGCATATTGATGCCTGGGCGCAAATCAACGGGCTAGAGTTTGAAGGCAAGTCCTATGCGCTGCAATTTACTGATGCACAGCCACAGCAATCCGATGAAAAACTTTGGCTGATTAATCTGGGTGGTTATGATCCACGTGAGTTTGGCGAGCTGCATCGTTATGTGCTGGTGGTTGCACAGAATGCCATGGTGGCCAAACAGCGCGGTAAAGCCTACTTCGCCCGGCACTGGCAAAAACAGCATACTGACCGTGTGCTGGATGTAGATGACTGTATTGCCATTGATCAGGTTTATGGTCGCTACGTACAACTGTTAGAGGGTAGTTTCAGTGGCAATCGTTGGGAAAATACTTATCTCACGATTTAAAGCAGTTTGCGATTGAATTAAACCTAGGGCTAGCTGAATGATTCGACGAGTGACTTAAAAAAATCTTTATCAAAATTTAATAATCGGCATAATACTGCCAAGGAAAAGCAGTTTTGACTGAGATGGAATGTCTTAAATGGATTTAATTCAGGCAAATGGACAACCGCGTTATGGACGTTTCAAGGAACTTCCAAAAAGTATTGACTATCAGGCATATCAATACAAGAATCCTTATGGTCATGTGCTGTCAGGCTGGCGTAAGCATCTAAAATATAAAAAATTCAAATTCTGTAGTATTCAGCACGAGCATTATACCATTGGACTGGCAATTGCCGATATCGCATGGGCAGGGCATGGTTTTGTCTATGTCTATAACCATATGACCAATGAAGTGCTGGAATGGAATGCGATTAATTTCCTGTCACGCAACACTGTGCTGGATGAACAGCCACTGTTTAATCATAGTTATTTCCATAAGTCACCTTTTCAGATCGATATCCAGCATGCCAACGGCGTGCGTTATATCAACGTCAGCAAATACGGCGAAATTAAACTCAGTGCGCGGATTTTCTGTGCCGGAACCGATCCACTGAGTATGTGCAGTCCGACCGGCATCAATGGCTGGACCTATACTCAGAAACTGACCACTTTGGGCTGTGAAGGCTTTTTCATTAACAAGCAGGGGCAAACCATCCAGTTTAATGAACGCAGCTTTGCCTCATTAGATGATACGTGTGGCTTTTTACGCCCGGAAACCGCCTGGTTCTGGCTGTCCTGTAATTTCTGGGATGTGAACCATAACCGGATTGGGCTTAATCTGGCTTCGGGCGTGAATGAAAGTTTTGGCAACGAGAACTGTCTATGGGTCAATGGAAAAATTTATCCACTGGCCGATGTGCTGTTTCAACAGGAATCGGAAAACCAATGGACGATTCAGTCGCTGGATGAAAGATTGAATCTGATGGTCAGCACAGGCTGGCGCCGTTATGAAAATCTCAACCTGCGTCTGGTCGGGAGCCAGTTTAGTCAGTGGCAAGCCAAGGTTTCCGGAACGATTCAGCAGGATGATCAGGAAATTATTTTACTAAATGAATATGCCTTGCTTGAACAGCATTATGCCAAATGGTAAAAGTGCAGGACATAAGACCTAATTTAAAAGCCTTCAATTTTGAAGGCTTTTTTGATTTGAGCTTAATCTTTGGCGGCCTGCCAGAAGGCTTCACCGGCCTGAATTGGATCATTGGTTTCGGCTAAAGTCTTTACCCAGACATCGTATTGCGCAATCACAGGATGCTGGCTGGGATGGAAGTCTTTTTTAAACCAGTCCCGATATTGTGGGCCCATACGGGTTAATTTCCCGTTACGGCCAAAAAACCAGGGCAGTCCTTTTAAATTCATTTGCAAACGTTGTAATGGTGTGAATCCATCATGTTTAAGCATGATGTTGGCGCGGTATATGGTAAAGCTGAACATGAGCAGGGTAGTAATCACCAAGCTATATTTTCGCAGAAGTTCTGGAGTTTGTGCCACATCTTTCATCACGTCAAAAGCCACATCACGATGTTCCATTTCTTCAATGGCATGCCAGGCAAACATGGCACGAACAAAAGGATGGGCATCTCTTAACGTATCTTTCTGTCCAAAAAAAGTCTCGGCCATGAGCGCAGTCAAATGCTCTGCAGCAGCAGTCACCGCAATATTGTATTCAGGTGAGCGGTTTTTCAAGTCGTAATTCATCATGTAATTGAGGCGCTGGATGAACTGATCTACGGGCATGCCTTGCTCGCGCATCAGCTGATTCATTTTTTCATGGGCAATGCCATGCTGTGCTTCCTGACGAATAAAATCTGCAACACGCTGCTGTAGTTCCGGGTCTGTGATTTGCTCGCGGAACAGGCGTACACTCTGAATAAAATAGCGCTCACCATCAGGAAATGTCAGGCTCAGGGCATCGAACATGCGGGTCAGAAAGGGATCACCGCCAAACCAGTAGCGCGGAATTTCATCCAGTTTAAAATCAAGCTGGGTCCGGACCACGGGCTTTATCAAAGATTTTAATACTGCATTCATCTTGTACGTTCTTTTTTATGACGATGTGAACAGTATGTCGGGGAATCCTGTAATTGTTTTGACAGTTATTGCCAATTTTTATACATTTTACGCCAAATGAAAATAAAACTTGTCAAATTGCTGCGCTTACTGAGAATCACATATGCAGGATATAAAAATATCAAATGGTTATATTCAGCTTTGGTCAACACATCTGCGAAGCTTGAATATGGAACCTCTGCAAGCTGATTTTCTTCAGGATCTGCATACGTCATTAAGCCATCTGATTGACCAGCCCTTTAATACTGAAGTTCCACTTGAGTTATTAAATATTGTTATTGAAAGAACCCAAACTCATCTGAATTGCCCGCAATTAATTTTTGAAATCGTCCAATCTATTCGCCCAGAACATTTTGGTGTGCTCGGTTATATGGCTTCGCGGAGCAGTAGTGTTTCGGAAATGATCCGCCATATCATGCGTTTTCAACGACTGGTGGTTGATGGCGGTGAGTTTGTACCTTTGCAGTTGAAGCAGCATGAACACAGTATTGAATTATACTGGGCCTATCTGGACGAAAAATATAATCTGCTAAATGAACTGACCATGGCCGCGATGGTGCAGTTGGGACGTGTCATTTTACAGGATCATCAACTGTTACTGCACTGTGTACGTTTTGCCCATGCGCCCGATAGGGGACAAATGCATTATCAAAAGTTTTTCGCCAGCGAGGTGAGATTTTCCCAAGCCTACTATGGCATAGAACTGGATCTACAAGGACTGGCACATCGGTCTGAGCAGGCAGATCCGATGCTGTTGCAGTTACTGGTGCATCAGGCAGAACAGGCGATTGCCGCCAAGCCACCACTTGAAAATCATCTGGAGCAGGCCCAGCAAATGATTGCCGAACAGCTGCGGACCCGGCATCAGGCCATTAAAGTTGAACAGCTTGCCCGGCAGTTGCTAATGTCGACACGGAGTTTGCAGCGCTTGTTCAGCACCCATGGCACCTCATTTAAAAAACTGCTGGAACAGCAGCGGATTAAACGCTGCGAGCTGCTGTTGCAACAGGGAATGGGGCTGAGCGAGATCGCCGAGCAGCTGGATTATTCTGATCAGTCGGCATTGGCAAGGGCTTACAAGGCAGCCACCAGACAGACATTGTTAGAGCGCAAAAGGCAGTTACACCAACAGCGCAGCTAAAAAAAGCGACCCAAACAGGTCGCTTTTTTATTTGAAGAAAATGATGAGGTTAAGCGCTGGCTTTGATTTGGGGGAATCTAAATGCAATCGCCGCAATCGCAAAAATGGCCAGAATCCAGCAGTAGTACACACCACCAATCAGTTCAACGGGCGAGATTTTTGCAATGGAACAGGCCAGTAGTAACTGTGCGCCATAGGGAATCAACCCTTGCACCACGCAAGAGAAAATATCCATCAGTGCGGCAGAACGCTTGGGATCCACGCCGTATTCTTTAGCCACTTCACGTGCCATATCACCAGACAGAATAATCGCCACGGTATTATTGGCCACAAAGATATTCGAAAATACGACCAGGAAGCTGATCCCGATTTCACCGGCACGTTGCTGGCCGACTTTAAACAGACGGGTCAGGCTATAAATACGCTCAATCAGCCAGCGTAAACCGCCTTCGCGTTGCATGATTGCCGACAGGCCACCCAGGAACATGGACAATAACGCCACTTCAAACATGCCGACAAAGCCATCATAAATTGAAGTATTCAGCTGGAGCAGATCAAATTCAGCTGTGGCAAACAGGCCAAACAAGCCGGAAAGTAACACCCCAATGCTCAGTATCACCAAGACATGCAGACGGCTAAAGGCTAAAATAAATACGGCGATATAAGGTAAAACCAGAAGCCAGTTGAAGTCCTTGTATTCCACTGCATTGCTACTACCGCTACTCAATACATAAATCAAAATAGTCACGATTGAGGCTGGAACCGCAATCCAGACATTGACTCTGAATTTGTCACGCAGTTGTACGCCCTGACTGGTCGTTGCAGCAATGGTGGTATCCGAGATCATTGAAAGATTGTCACCGAACATGGCACCACCGACGACCGCACCAACCGCATAAACTACATTGATCTCGGTGACCTCGGCAAATCCAAAAGCGATCGGCGCACAGGCTGCAATCGTGCCCATGGAGGTACCCATCGCCGTGGCAATAAAGGCCGAGATCACAAATAACATCGGCAGAATAAATGTAGGTGGAATCACTGACAAGCCCATCTGCACGGTGGCGTCGACGCTGCCAATGGCGCTACTGACGCTGGCAAAAGCACCTGCCAGCATAAACACCATAAACATCAGAATTAAGTTCGGATGACTGGCACCTCTGAGGAATTCCTCAATACCCTGGTTGAGTTTGCCGCGATACACTAATGCAGCCAAGATAATCGCAGGCAGGGCAGCCACAGGCGCTTTCACCTGATAGAACGCGAACTCGGTTCCGATCAGGGAATGATAGATCCCGCTACCCAAAAATATGGTTAAAAATACAATAAGCGGCAGCAGTGCAATGGCGCGTGCCTGCACTGTAGCCTCAGAATCAGTCTGCATAGGAGATAAAAAAGTAAGAGAATAGGACTAGTATAAAGCAGGTTTTGCTATTTCAGAAAACTTTAAATGAATGCGCTAACATCTGCATTTTTATTAATTTTTATATGATAAAAATAAGTTTATCTAAATATTCAGGATTTTAGGTAATAGCAAAATTAGGCATCTTTGATCATTGAGAAAAAAATCAAAATAATCGTAAATAGACCCTTCCGAATTGTTTTGAAATCTTCGCACAGGAAATGAAGTACTCGAGGTCGGTATCGCAGACTGTTCATTGGACAAAAAATAGCGTTACAATGCGATGTCTTGTATTTCTACATAGTCAATGCCTCAAGTTTGAAACACGTTAAGGAAAATACCACCCTATGTCACGTTTAGCCACACGATTTGGACAACTTAAATCTCAACAGCGTAAAGCTTTAGTTTCTTATGTCATGGCGGGTGATCCGCATCCAGAAGTCACAGTGCCTTTGCTGCATGAGATGGTGGAAGCGGGTGTCGACGTGATTGAGCTGGGACTTCCTTTCTCAGACCCGATGGCGGATGGGCCGGTGATTGCGCTAGCTGCCGAACGTGCTTTGGCAGGTGGAACCAATACGCTAGATGCCCTGCAGATGGTGAAAGAATTTCGTTTGAAAGACCGCGAAACACCGGTGGTGCTGATGGGTTATCTGAATCCGGTTGAAGTAATTGGCTATGAAAAGTTTGTGGCTTATGCCTATGAATGTGGAGTAGACGGTGTGCTGCTGGTGGACTTGCCACCAGAAGAAGCACAAAGTCTGGGTGAAGTACTGGAAAAATATGACATGGATCAGATTTTCCTGCTGGCACCCACTTCAACCGATGCACGTATTCAACATGTAGCAAAACAGGCCAGCGGCTTTATTTACTATGTGTCACTGAAAGGCGTGACCGGTGCAGCAACTTTAGATGTCTCTGAAGCCGCTGCACGCATTCAAAAGATTAAAGCTGTGACTGATGTTCCTGTAGGCGTAGGTTTCGGTATCAGTGATGCTGCATCTGCGAAAGCGATGGGTGTTGCTGCCGATGCAGTTATTGTGGGTAGTGCGTTTGTAAAGCAGTTTGCAACGCTCGCACCAGAACAAGCCGTTATTGCAACGGTGAATAAAGTCAAGGAGCTTCGAGCAGCGCTCGATGAGTTAGTATGAGTCAACAACTGAAATCAGGCAAAATTCTGAGCCCATCGACCCCATGGACGGAGCGTACTGTTCCGGGCATTCAGGTACCCGATGAGCAAACGGCATATAAAGCGACATTTACCGAGCCTACGATTGAGTGCCCTGAATGTCATGCATTGGTGACCCGTACTGCGATGTCATTTAATGCTTATGTCTGTCCGCAATGTGATGAACATTTGCGCATGAAAGCCCGCGAACGTCTGAACTGGTTCTTTGATCAGGTACAAACAGAATTGGGTCAGGAATTTATAGCCAAAGATCCGCTGAAATTTGTCGATAGCAAAGCGTATCCCGATCGTATGGCTGAAGCGCAAAAGAAAACCGGTGAAACTGAAGCACTGGTGGTAATTCAGGGTTTGCTGAAAGGCGTACCGATGATTGCCTGTGCGTTTGAGTTCGACTTCATGGGCGGTTCTATGGGCACAGTGGTCGGTGACCGCTTTGTTCAGGCTGCAGAACATGCGATTGAAGCTCGTCAACCTTTGATCTGTTTTGCTGCTTCGGGTGGTGCGCGTATGCAGGAAGGCATGTTGTCCCTGATGCAAATGGCGCGTACTTCGGCTGCAATCCAGCGTTTAAAAGAAGCAGGTCTGCCTTATGTCGTGGTACTGACTCATCCGGTATACGGTGGTGTAACTGCCTCATTGGCAATGCTGGGTGATGTACATCTTGCTGAACCGAAAGCGATGATTGGCTTCGCCGGTAAACGTGTGATCGAACAAACCGTACGTGAGAAACTGGAAGAACCGTTCCAACGCGCGGAATACTTGCTTGATCATGGGGTAATCGATCAGATTGTTCACCGTCATGCATTACGTGATACAGTTTATCGTATCGTTACGAAGTTGATGAATTTGCATTGAACACAGCTCCATTAGCAACAGATTCTTTAAACACATGGCTCGATTATTGGAGCCATGTTCACGTTACGGGTATTGATTTAGGTCTGGAGCGCGTTATTCCGGTGGCTGAAAAGCTGGGCGTGACATCTCCAGAGGCCAAAGTACTGACGGTGGCGGGAACCAATGGTAAGGGTTCGACCACCACCACGCTGGCCGCGATCCTGAATGCGCAAGGCTTCAAGGTCGGGCTATATCAATCCCCCCACGTGTACCGTTTCAATGAGCGTGTTAAATTGCGCGGCATTGAAGTGGAAGATCAGTTGCTGATTGATGCTTTTGTTCAGGTCGATCAGGCTCGTCGCGAATGCGGTTTGAGCCTGTCTTTCTTTGAAGCCACGACACTGGCTGCTTTTGTGATTTTTAAAGATCAATGCTGTGATGTCTGGGTGCTGGAAGTTGGCTTAGGCGGCCGTCTGGATGTGGTCAATGTGGTCAATCCGGATGTGGCGGTGATTACCAATATTGGTCTGGATCATACTGACTGGCTTGGTGACACCATCGAGAAAATTGCTTTTGAAAAGGCCGGAATTATTCGCCCGGATATTCCCGTGGTATTTGGTGGACAGCAACAGATCCCGCAAGCTATTCTAAATAAAGCCCAAGAATGTAAAGCACCCTTGTATGCAATCAACCGGGATTATTTTTATGAAGCCTTTGAAGATGGCCAAAGCTGGGCTTTTGCTTCATCAGGTACGACCTTAAAACTCCCTACAGGTTCACTGGCATTAGATAATATTTCTACCGCCGTGGCCGCCATTCTGCTGAGCGAATTAAACGTCAGCCAGCAGGCAATTGCACAAGGCATTCAAACGGCAAAATTGCCGGGACGTTTTGAAATCCGTCAAATCCAGAATAAAACCGTGATTTTTGATGCAGGACATAACCCGCATGGGGTGGAATTTCTGCTGAAACAATTACGAGATTATTTAAATTACAATCAAAAATATAATGAAGTCATTTGTGTATTTTCAATGCTGGCAGATAAAGATATAAATTCTGTCGTCAAGTTATTGAAAGACACGGTTCAATTGTGGAAAATTGCACCATTATTCGTCCCACGTGCGGCAGAGGTCACAGTTTTGGCTGATGCTTTAAGCGGTGAGGCGGTAGAACAATTTGACAATGTAAAATTAGCTTTTAAATCAGCACTGGATCAAACAGATAATAATCAGCTGATTTTGGTATGTGGATCATTTCATACCTTAGAAGCGGTATGGGAGTATTTGGAAGAATGTCAATGAATAACAAACAGCGCTGGATGGGCGGTGTTGTTTTACTCGGTGGTGGTGTTTTATTGGCAGCATTACTCCTGAAAGGCCAAGATGAAATCAATCAGGACCGTCAGCAAAATCCGGCACAGGCTGCGGAAGTTGAAAATAAAGAGACAGGCAATCATTCGCTCGGTTCTTTGACGGTCGATGTGGAAACAGAAAAGCGTTTACTTGAACAGCAACGTCGTGACCGGGAAAAATCGGTTGCAGAGCAGGAAGCACGTGCAGCCGAATTTTTAGCGATGCAACAGCAGGCTGAAGCAGATGCTGCGCGTAAAGCGGCTGAAGAATATGCTGCCCTGAATGCACACCGCCTGGGACAGCAAAGTTCCGATAATATTCCGCCAGAACTGGTTGAAGACGAACAGGCCAAGCAGAAACGTCTGGCTGAAGAAAAAGCGGTGCAAGAAAAAAAGTTAGCCCAGCAGCAGCTGGACCAACAAAAAGCCAATAGTTCTACTGATGCAGCCAAGAAAGAAGCAGAACGTAAAGCTGCTGAAAGCAAAACCGCTGAAGAAAAACGCAAGTTAGAACAACAGCAAAAAGCCGAAGCAGAACGTAAGGCAGCTGAAGCAAAACGTAAAACCGAGGAAGAGCGTAAGGCTGCTGAAAAGAAAGAAGCTGAACGTAAAGCTGCCGAGGAAAAACGCAAAGCTGACGAAAAGCGTAAAGCTGAAGAAGCCAAGAAAAAAGCTGCAGCCGAAGAAGCCAAGAAGAAAGCAGAAGCTGAACAGGCGCGTAAGTTATTGGAAGGTGAAGAGGACAAGCAATGGATGGTGCAGGTGGCACTGGCAGCGAATGAAGCCAATGCAGATGCTGTAGCAGCCAAACTGCGTGCTAAAGGTTATAAAGTGACCAAAAGCTCAACTTCTAAAGGTGTACGTATCATGGTGGGGCCATCCAAAGACCGTGAGACTGCAGATGCACTCCGTAAGAAAATTGCGTCTGATGCCAGCCTGAATATGAAATCAGCTTGGGTGAATGACTGGGTGCCGCTGGATAAGCGTTAATTCTTTGTATTAATCAAAGTTTCTGTAGATGGATTCTTGAGTTGCTCGCGAATCCATTTTACATTTTCAGGCGTGAATAACTTTTCGATATTGCGCCAAATGGCATGAAAGCCATAACCGCCATGTTTCATTTCCTGTAGCGCCTGCTCAATCGGCCAATGTTCAAAAATAATTCGGTACATGGCGACACTTGCACCAGTGCGGTCTGAACCGTGATAACAATGCAGGAGCACCTTTTGGTGATTTTGTTGTGCTTGCTGAATCAGTAGCATAATTTTCAATAAATCTTCCCGATCAATTGCCCAGGTATGTATGGGTACATGATGTAGCTGAAAGTTTTCATTGCTCAAAACAAAGCTGTCTTGATCCCGTGAACGTAAATTAATAACCACATTGATTTGATGCTGCTTTAATAAAGGAATGAGTTCAGTTGAAGGCTGCTCACTACGATAAACAAAATTGCTGATTTGATGAAAATTATGATTCTGATGAATGGGCTGTCCCCAATGCTGAGGACGTTGAGGTTCAGGCAGGGCAGGCGTAGTCATGCAACCTGTGGTTAGGAGGTAGCCACTCATGAGAATTGGAAATATGCAGATTTTCATACAGAGCGTAGATGTTGTTTTTGTTATTTCAAGTTTAAAGTGAATACGAGATTTTGAATATAAAAAAGCCTATCCGAAGACAGGGTGTATCAACAAATCGAATCCGTGGCACGTCACTGTCGTATTCGATAAAGCATAAAATGTGGAAAATAGAGTTTCTCTTATCCTTTACTACGAGCTCCATCTTATCCTGTGCTACGCGCTTCGCTTGTCTTGCGCAAAATTAAAAAGGAGTCCTTTTAATTTGTTGCTCGAAGCATAGCTTCTCACCTTGCGCAAGGGCAGAGCAGTGCTCTGCTTATCCTTGCTCAGGATGGGGCGTTAAGCGCAGGTAAGGCGTGACCGCTGTATAACCTTTTGGAAAACGTTGCTTGATTTCTTCCTCATCTTTCAGTGAAGGGATAATCACAACATCATCACCATGCTGCCAGTTCGCAGGCGTGGCCACTTTATGTTTATCGGTGAGTTGAAGTGAATCCACCACACGCAAGATTTCATGGAAATTACGGCCGGTCGATGCAGGATAAGTAATAATCAAACGGACTTTTTTATTGGGATCAATGACCACTAAAGAACGAACCGTTAGAGTTTCACTGGCATTTGGATGAATAAAGTCATATAGCTCGGAAACTTTACGATCCTGATCGGCAATGATCGGGAAATTCACCGTGGCGTTCTGGGTTTCATTAATATCTTTAATCCAGCCATGATGCGACTCCACATCATCAACTGACAAGGCAATCGCTTTAACACCACGTTTTGCAAACTCATCTTTAAGTTTTGCGGTATAGCCAAGTTCAGTCGTACATACCGGTGTATAGTCGGCAGGGTGTGAAAATAAAATGCCCCAGCTATCGCCCAGAAAGTCATAAAAATTAATTAGGCCTTCACTGGATTGCTGTTCAAAATTCGGTGCGGTATCGCCTAAACGTAAACTCATCTTTTTAGCCTCAATTGGTCTTTTAGTGTCGAGATAGGATTTAATATGAACCAATTTTTTTATGATTAAAAATAGTGTTTTTTGCTTTCTTTATGAGTAAATTGCATAAATGGGATATCCATCTATCCAGAAGCGCAAAAATCAGTCACTTAATTGACTATGTTGCACAGGGAAAATTTGCTACATTACTTTGCCTTAGATCTTAGGGCTAGAACTAAGGATCAGATTTTTTTAGCGGTTTTACAGCAAAACCCTTGTAGTTCAAATTTCTAGCACCATAATAACGACTAAGAAAATATTCATTTGACAAGCAAGATTTAGAGAGTCTATTCATGTTGGCAAGTCTGATCGGAGGAATCTTCGGTACCAAAAATGAGCGCGAACTCAAACGCATGCGTAAAATCGTAGACAAGATTAATGTGCTCGAGCCGACGATATCTACCCTTAGCGATGCAGACTTATCTGCAAAAACTGAAGAATTCAAACAACGATATAATAAGGGTGAAACCCTCGATAAATTATTGCCTGAAGCATTTGCAGTCTGTCGTGAAGCGGCGAAGCGGGTGATGGGCATGCGTCATTATGACGTGCAGCTGATCGGTGGTATTACCTTGCATGAAGGCAAAATCGCAGAAATGCGTACCGGTGAAGGTAAAACCCTGATGGGTACTTTGGCCTGTTATCTGAATGCCATCAGTGGTCAGGGCGTGCATGTCATTACCGTGAACGATTACCTGGCGCAACGTGATGCCGAGTTGAACCGTCCATTATTTGAGTTTTTGGGTTTAAGCATCGGCATTATTTATTCCATGCAAAATCCGATGGAAAAAGCTGAAGCTTATCGTGCCGATATTACTTACGGTACCAATAACGAATTTGGCTTTGACTACCTGCGTGACAACATGGTGTTCTCGCTGGCTGAGAAAAAGCAGCGTGGTTTGACCTATGCGATTATCGATGAGGTCGATTCGATCCTGATTGATGAAGCACGTACCCCGTTGATTATTTCCGGTCAAAGTGAAGATTCTTCACAGCTTTATGCAGCCATCAATAATATTCCACCAAAATTACAGGCACAGAAAGAAGAGAAAGTGCCGGATGGCGGTCACTTCTGGATTGATGAAAAACAGCGTTCAGTTGAAATTACTGAAGTGGGTTTTGAAACCATTGAAAGTGAATTGATTGAAATGGGCTTGCTGGCAGAAGGCGAGAGCTTGTATTCAGCGTCGAACCTGAACCTGTTGCATCATGTCACTGCAGCGATCCGTGCCCATTATCTCTATCAACGCAATGTGCAATACATCATCAACGATGGTGAAGTGATTATTGTCGATGAAAATACCGGTCGTACCATGCCGGGACGTCGCTGGTCTGAAGGTTTGCATCAAGCCGTAGAAGCCAAAGAGGGTCTGGAAATCCAGCCGGAAAACCAGACTCTGGCAACCACAACCTTCCAGAACTATTTCCGTCTGTATAAAAAATTATCCGGTATGACCGGTACTGCTGATACTGAAGCAGCGGAAATGAAAGAAATTTATGGTCTGGATGTGGTGCTGATTCCGACCCACCGTCCAATGATTCGTCAAGACCATAACGATTTAATTTATTTAAATCGTGAAGGGAAATTTAACGCGATTATTCAAGAAATTCAGCGTGTGCATGAAGCTGGTGTCGCACCAATTTTGATTGGTACAGCCACCATTGAAGCTTCTGAGATTCTGTCGGATAAGCTAAAAGCGGCAGGGATCCAGCATGAAGTACTGAATGCCAAACAGCACGAACGTGAAGCCGATATTATTGCGCAGGCCGGTGCGCCGCGTGCAGTGACGATTGCCACCAACATGGCCGGTCGTGGTACCGATATTCTCTTGGGTGGTAACTGGAAGGCGTTGCTGGCTAAAATTGAAAACCCGACTCCTGAAGATGAAACGCGTCTGAAAGCAGAATGGGATGTTAATCACCAGGCTGTGCTGGATTCAGGCGGTTTGCATATTATCGGTTCCGAGCGTCATGAATCACGCCGTATCGATAACCAGCTGCGTGGTCGTGCCGGTCGTCAAGGTGACCCGGGTGTATCGCGTTTCTATCTGTCACTTGAAGATGACTTGATGCGTATTTTTGCCGGTGATCGCGTAGTCGGCATGATGCGTGCCATGGGCTTGCAGGAAGATGAAGCGATTGAGCACAAAATGGTGTCTCGCTCGATTGAAAATGCGCAGCGTAAAGTGGAAGCACGTAACTTCGATATTCGTAAGAATTTGCTGAAATACGATGACGTCAATAACGAACAGCGTAAGATCATTTATAGTCAGCGTGACGACATTCTGGCAGAAAATTCACTGCAGGATTATATTGAAGAAATGATCCGTGAAGTGATGCAGGGTGTAATCGCCAACTATATTCCGCCTGAATCGATTCATGACCAGTGGGATAGTGAAGGTCTGGAACTGGCGCTGCGTGAAGATCTTTCGATGGATCTTCCTATCGGACAATGGCTGGAACAGGACCGTCGTCTGGATGAAGAAGCTTTGGTGGTGCGCATTACCGATGAAGTACTGAACCGCTACCGTTCACGTCGTGAACAAATGGGTGAAGAATCTGCAGCTTCGCTTGAACGTCACTTTATGCTGAATTCTCTGGATCGTCATTGGAAAGAGCATCTGGCGGCTATGGATTATTTGCGTCAAGGTATTCATTTACGTGGTTATGCGCAAAAGAATCCAGAGCAGGAATATAAAAAAGAAGCTTATAACCTGTTTGTAAACATGCTCGGTACAATCAAGTCAGATGTCGTAACAGATCTGTCACGCATCCACGTACCGACCCCTGAAGAGCTGGCGGAAATGGAAGCACAGCAGCAGGCACAGGCTGAGGCAATGCGTTTGCAGTTATCTCATGAAGAGTTTGACGGCTTGTTGGCAGGCGAACATGAGGTGACGACCGAGCAAAATGCTCAGGCCAATCCGGTAGCACCAGTCTTTGAAGCACCGGCAAGTCGTAATGCACCTTGTCCATGTGGTTCAGGCCTGAAATACAAACAGTGTCATGGCAAGATCTAAACAGTGTTAAAAAAAATCAGAGCCACATGGCTCTGATTTTTTTATGTATGAAGATTTTTCAGAAATTGAATACTGTTTGCAGTCTTAGGAATTAAATGCTATTTAATGGCTCATTCAACACCTCAAAGTGGAATAACCTGAATGAAAAAAGTATTAAAAACGCTCATGATTGCCGCTTTGGCAATACCTGCCTTAAGTTTTGCACAAACTGCAGCGACCACAACAATTGATAAAGTTCAGCAAGCGGTAGGTACTAACACTGCTCAAGTACAACGTACCGATGCGCAAGTGACTGTAGCAAGCCCACGTACCGGCATTCGTTATACCTTTGCCAATCAGAATCGTCCGATTGTGTTGCAGACGGCTGCGATTGCAGCGGCAAATGCGGCAAATGCAGACCGTATTGTTGCTACAAATCCGGCACTTTCTACTGCAAGTCAACAACAAGCGAAACAGGCTTTGCTAAGCGAATCTGGACAACTTGCACAAAATTAAAAATATCTTATTTTAAAAATGTAGAAACCAGTCTTGATGACTGGTTTTTTATTGTGAAAATCTATAACAAATCTCAGGCTGGCTCAAGCTTTGGCTCGATTTTTTGTTGCAGATCAACTAAGCTGTATTTTTCCGAAAATTCAATATTGGACTTTAAAATGGCAGTTGGTGACGTATCTATGCCACAGATGCATGTGGTAAAAGGGGTTAAAATTGGTTCGGCTGAAGCTTATGTGCGCTATCAGAACCGACGTGACCTGGTGATATTTGAACTGGCTGCGGGCTCCAATGTTGCAGGAGTATTTACCCAGAATGCCTTCTGCGCAGCACCCGTGCATGTATCCAAAGCACATTTAAAAGTAACTAATCCGCGTTACCTGGTAATCAATACCGGCAATGCCAATGCAGGAACAGGTCCTACAGGCATGACAAATGCAGAAGCCACCTGTGCTAAGCTAGCTGAACTTGCAGGCGTACAGGCTGCTGAAGTGTTGCCATTCTCGACTGGTGTGATTGGTGAGCAGCTTCCAATGGAGCGTTTGCTTACAGGTTTACAGCCTGCGCTGGATTCATTGCGTGATGATGCCTGGGTCGATGCAGCAACTGGAATCATGACCACAGATACCATCCCGAAAGGTGCTTCAGAACAGTTCGAGCTGGATGGTGTGATTTATACCATGACCGGTATTTCCAAAGGTGCAGGCATGATTCGTCCTAATATGGCGACCATGCTGGGTTACGTTGCGACGGATGCACCGATCAGCCGTGAACTGGTTCAACAGTTATTAACTGAAACGGTCAATGTATCGTTTAACCGTATTACCATTGATGGCGATACCTCGACCAATGACTCGTGTATTTTTATTGCCACAGGTCAGGCCGGTGGTGCTGAAATCACTTCGACTGAAGATCCGCGTTATGCAGTGGTGCTAGACGTATTGACACGTACCATGAAACGCCTTGCGCAACTGATTGTGCGTGATGGGGAAGGTGCGACTAAATTCATTACCGTGACTGTAGAAGGCGGTGGCAACACTCAAGAGTGCTGCGATATTGCCTATAGCATTGCGCATTCACCGCTGGTCAAAACTGCGATCTTTGCTTCTGATCCAAACTGGGGCCGTATTCTGGCAGCGATTGGTTATGCCGGTGTGCCGAATTTAGACGTTGCAAAAATTCAGGTTTGGTTAGATGATGTACAAATCTGCAAAGATGGTGGTGCGGCAGCAGACTATACTGAAGCAGCCGGTGCACGTGTGATGGCCCAGGCTGAAATGACGATTCGAGTTGATCTTGGACGAGGTCAGGCAAAAGATACGGTTTATACCTGTGACCTGTCGTATGACTACGTAAAAATCAATGCAGATTATCGCTCATAATTCAGATTGTTTCTAAAGCCTCCGTTGTGGGGCTTTTTTTATATCTTGTAGTTTTTAATGACTGGTCAAAAATAGCACTTCGCCAGAGATGACCGGGATGTAGGGTGAAAGGTTCATTGAATAGTGAACCATGAGGGTAGAGTAAGAATTGTGATGAATGATGCGACCAAATTAATAGCCAATGAAGCTAAATCGATTGTGCAGGCGCATTTAGATCGTTTGGGTGTTCCTCAAGAACATCAAATGAGCCAGCAGGAAAAATTGGACAAATTTGCACAGATCAAGGCAGAGCTGGAAAAACAGGATGCTGTTTTGGTGGCGCATTATTATTGTGATCCTGAAGTGCAAGAACTGGCTGAACTGACCGGTGGCTGTGTTTCCGATTCACTGGAAATGGCGCGTTTTGGTCGCGATCATCCGGCTTCAACGCTTGTGGTGGCTGGTGTGAAATTTATGGGCGAAACCTCTAAAATTCTTTCACCCCATAAAACCGTGCTGATGCCTACCCTGGAAGCGACCTGTTCACTGGACTTGGGTTGTCCTGTCGATGAATTTACCGCTTTTTGCGATGCGCACCCGGATCATACCGTGGTGGTTTATGCTAACACGTCAGCGGCCGTGAAAGCCCGAGCCGATTGGGTCGTCACTTCAAGTTGTGCAGTGGAAATTATCGAACATCTGGACAGTCTGGGCGAAAAAATCATCTGGGCACCAGATCAGCATCTGGGTCGTTATATCCAGAAAAAAACCGGTGCAGAGATGTTGCTCTGGGATGGCGCCTGTATCGTGCATGAAGAATTCCGTTCACGCGGTATTGCCAATATGAAAGAGCTCTATCCAGATGCTGCGGTTCTGGTACATCCTGAATCACCGATGTCTGTAGTCGAGATTGCCGATGCCGTGGGTAGTACCTCACAATTAATTAAAGCAGCACAGACTTTGCCGCACCAGCGCTTGATCGTGGCTACTGATCGCGGCATTTTTTATAAAATGCAGCAGGCGGTACCGGATAAAATCCTGATTGAAGCGCCAACCGCAGGAGAGGGGGCGACCTGTCGTTCTTGTGCGCATTGTCCTTGGATGGCCATGAACGAGCTGGATGGTATCTTGCATGTGTTACAGCATAAAGATCAGGAAGTGCATGTCGATCCGGCACTTGCTGAACGAGCGAAACTGCCTCTAGATCGCATGTTGAACTTTAGTGCCGGACTAAAACGTTAAAATTTGTATAAAAAATGTCTGAAGTGATTGATAAATAAACGCTTGAAGCGTTTTTTCGGTTTTTTTTAAATATAGGTGTTGACGTCTCCGGGCGTCACGCCTAGAATGCACACCGTACCGAACGATGTTCGATACGAAAGCTGAGATGAATCGGAGCATAGCACAGCCTGGTAGTGCACCTGGTTTGGGACCAGGGGGTCGTAGGTTCGAATCCTACTGCTCCGACCAATTCTTCAAGGCAAATGATGTTTGCATCAGTAACGCGCTTGTAGCTCAGTTGGATAGAGCATCCGCCTTCTAAGCGGATGGTCACAGGTTCGAATCCTGTCAGGCGCGCCATTTGGTCGCTTGATGTTAAGAATCAAAATGATGGTGGATGTAGCTCAGTTGGTAGAGCCCTGGATTGTGATTCCAGTTGTCGCGGGTTCGAATCCCGTCATTCACCCCAACTTTTAAAGTTGAAATCGGAGCATAGCACAGCCTGGTAGTGCACCTGGTTTGGGACCAGGGGGTCGTAGGTTCGAATCCTACTGCTCCGACCATCTCCTTCAAGATGGTCGAGATAAAAGATACCGCGTTAAGCGGTTTTTTTATGCCTGAAATTTGATAATACTCTAAAAATAATTTTATTCTTACATAACAATCATTATAAAAATCTTGCGCTTGTATAAATAATAATCGATATTTGTTTTTATGCTTCTAGGGTGTGTCCTCATTTGGCTTTGCACCAAATAAATATGCAGGCTATACGGATCATAGATTTATAATTGCGTGCCA
>NZ_JARDAL010000021.1:0-65349 GCF_048957595.1 Acinetobacter sp. AS5
CTTACCCAAGTTACGCCTTAAATTTGGCTCAATTAGGGGCGCTTTGCATTTCAAATCTTTGTGCAACAAAGCCGATCTAACTCGACAATGATCAGGCTGCCACAGGCGGGAAACCATCTTCGGTTAAAGCTGCCACAATCTCAGACTCACTGACTGTCGATTCAACTTCAACTAGCTTAATCGCCACATCAATATTCACAGTGGCATTTTCATCCAGATCTTTAATCGTAGCCGTGACACTGCGCGCGCAGCCACCACAAGTCATATTTTCAATACGGAATTTCATGTTTAGCTCCATAGGATCGGTTTAAAAATTGATGTGAATACAGCGCATGTCAGTGCTGTTCAGTTCCGACACCCTGTTCAATCTGTTTTAAAATCTGGCAATCAGACTGTTCATTGCCGGCACACTGCTCAACCGATTGCTGTAAAATTAATAGCATATGCTGCATATCGGCAATTTTCTGTT
This sequence comes from Acinetobacter sp. AS5, assembly GCF_048957595.1. NCBI lineage: Bacteria > Pseudomonadati > Pseudomonadota > Gammaproteobacteria > Moraxellales > Moraxellaceae > Acinetobacter > Acinetobacter sp. AS5. The sequence continues at coordinate 470 of NZ_JARDAL010000021.1, forward strand.
GTAAAAACTGGATATGTTTTTGTGCCAGCTGTTTGACCTCACTACTCTGGCGTGAGCTGTTCAGCCACAGGCCGAGTAACTCTTTCATCTGCTCTGAAGAAAATCCCAGTTCACGTGCATGCTGGATAAAACTTAAGGTTTTAATGTCCGCGTCACTATAAACCCGATAACCTGTATCACTACGTTTCGGAGCCGGCAACAAACCAATGTCTTCATAATAACGAATCATTTTCGCAGAGATGCCGGACCGTTTTGCGGCCTGACCAATATTCATCATACTGACTCCTTAAACTGCACCGGTTGATAGGCTTTTAATCTCAAGGCATTGCTGACGACGAACACGGAGGATAGTGCCATCGCGCCTGCGGCAAACATTGGCGATAACAAGATGCCCCAGAATGGATATAGCACACCTGCAGCAATCGGAATTAAGGCAATATTATAGACAAAGGCCCAAAACAGGTTCTGTTTGATATTGCGCATGGTCGCCTGACTCAAGCCTATCCCCGTTGCCACATGCTGTAAATTGCCTGACATCAACACCACATCGGCTGCTTCAATCGCGACATCGGTACCGGTACCAATCGCCATACCGACATCGGCCTGTGCCAGTGCCGGCGCATCATTGATTCCATCTCCAACAAAAGTGAGCACACCATATTGCTGCTGGAGTTGACGTACTGCATCGACTTTTTCATGCGGCAAGACTTCGGCAATCACCTGATCGATTTTCAGCTGTTTGGCGATCGCCTGTGCGGTATGCTGGTGATCCCCGGTAATCATCGCCACTTTGAGGCCTTGGTCATGCAAGGCCTGAATCGCGCTATAAGTAGTTGGTTTAATCGGATCGGCTACTGCAATAATCGCAGCCAGTTTCTGATTAATCGCTACATATAAAGGACTACGACCCTGATCACCGAGCTTCTGTGCAGTGGCTCTAAACAGATCGACATTTAAGCCCAAGTCCTGCATCAGACGTTCTGCACCGATATGCAGCTGCTGACCAGCAACCTGTGCTTTTACCCCTGCACCAGTGATCGAATCAAAATCGGTCACTTTACTCAGTTCCAGTTCTTGCTCACGAGCAGCCTGAACAATGGCGTGGGCAATCGGATGTTCTGACTTGGCCTCCACTGAAGCGACGAGCTGTAATACGGTCTGCTGATTAAAATCTGCAGTGACTTCAAAGTCGGTCAGCAGCGGTTTTCCCTCAGTTAAGGTTCCGGTTTTATCCAGCGCGACGACTTTGGTTTGTTGCAGCAACTGTAAAGCTTCACCCTTACGGAATAGCACGCCCAGTTCTGCTGCACGTCCAGTTCCGACCATAATTGAGGTAGGAGTCGCCAGTCCCATCGCACATGGACAGGCAATAATCAGTACGGCGACTGCATTTACCAAGGCGTAGGTCAGATTCGGCTCAGGCCCAAACAGGAACCAGACCATAAAGGTCAAGGCCGCTAGCGCCATAACAGCCGGCACAAACCATAAAGTCACTTTATCAACCACGGCCTGAATCGGTAATTTTGAACCTTGTGCCTGTTCCACCATCTGAATAATCTGCGCCAGTACCGAATCCTGGCCGACCGCAGTAGCCTTGATTTGCAATGTTCCGTTCTGGTTTACCGTACCGCCGACAACCTGATCACCAGCCTGTTTGGCCACAGGTAAAGGCTCACCGCTAATCATCGCTTCATCGATATAACTTTGCCCGGCAACCACTTCACCATCGACGGCGACTTTTTCACCCGGGCGGATTTCAATCAGCATGCCTTGTTGTACATCGGCAATTGCCAGATCAACCCAGTGATTATTTTGTTGCACTCGGGCTGTTTTCGGCTGCAAACCGACCAGATACTGAATCGCTTCCGAGGTTTTACCTTTGGCTTTAGCTTCCAGATAACGCCCCAGTAAAATCAGCGCGACAATAACGGCGGCCGCTTCAAAGTACACATGCACGGTGGACTGCGGTAACAGCTGTGGAAAAAAGGTCGCAATACAGGAAAATCCGTAAGCTGCAATGGTTCCGACTGCGACCAGAGAATTCATATCTGGTGCCAGACGTAATAATGCCGGAATCCCATGCTGATAAAAACGCCGTCCCGGAATCATCAGCACCAAAGTGGTCAGCACAAACTGCAGATACCAGCTGTTCTGGGTTCCCAGCGTATAGGCAATAAAATGATGAAATGCCGGAATCAAGTGCGAGCCCATTTCCAGAATAAATACAGGCGCTGTCAGAATGACTGCAAGCCATAAATCTCGTTTCAGTTGTGCCGTTTCATTGGCTTTCTTTTCCTGAAAAGCATCATGGCTATCTGTCGACATATCCCTACCAGATTTTATGGTGGCCTGATAACCGGCTTTCTCCACCGCAGCAATCAAGGCCGGAATCTGGGCATGCGAGGCTTTCACCCAGGCAGTTTCGGTGGCCAGATTGACCTGTGCTTCGCTGACACCTTCTACTTTTAATAAAGCTTTTTCCACACGTGCCACACATGAAGCGCAAGTCATGCCTTCAATAGCCAGTTCAATGCGATCGCTCTGAATATCAAAACCGGCTTTTTGCACGGCTTGAGTCAGCTTGGACAATGGCACAGAATTGATCGCACTCACATGCGCCTTTTCAGTGGCCAGATTCACTTGTGCATCCAACACGCCTTCCACTTTTTTTAGGGCTTTTTCTACGCGAGCCACACAGGATGCACAGGTCATGCCTTCAATGTTCAAATCAAACTGTTGCGTCGGTACATCGAAACCGGATTTTTCAATTGCTTGAACCAGCGCAGCGGCAGCAATCGGCTGCTGGCTTTTAATAAAAGCTTTTTCAGTCGACAGGTTGACAGATGCCTCGACTACACCTTCAATTTTTTTCAAGGCTTTTTCCACCCGAGCGACACAGGAGGCACAGGTCATACCGCCAATCTGCACCTGCTGCTCATATAAGCGGTTGCTGTCTTGTTCTACCATGCCCATCTCCATGCCTCAACTCACTGTTGATGTTATAGCTTAAACATTCCCATCATGGTAAGGTCAAGTCCTTCATCTGACTATTTTAAAAATAATGCAGCGTCCTGCTGCGATTTAAAACTACCCAATAAAAAGCCCGAAGATGACTTCGGGCTTGTCTAACAGTGTTTAAAATATAAAATGCATCAATGTTATTCAGCAGAAATATCTTCAAACAGGATCGAAGACAGGTAACGTTCACCACCATCTGGCAAAATCACCACAATATTTTTACCGGCATTTTCAGGGCGAGCCGCCAATTGTGCCGCTGCTGCCATAGCCGCGCCACTTGAAATACCGACCAGGATACCTTCCTGAGCTGCTGTTTTACGTGCCCACTCGACTGCATCTGCACTATGAATGGCAATCACTTCATCAACGAGGTCTAGGTCCAAATTGCCTGGAATGAAGTTGGCACCGATCCCCTGAATTTTGTGTGGTCCAGGTGTAATGTCTTCACCGCGTTTGGCCTGACCAATAATTGCAGACTCAGCAGGTTCCACCGCCACAGAATATAAAGGCTTGTTTTTCACTTTTTCAAAGTAGCGTGAAATACCGGTAATGGTTCCACCCGTTCCGACACCTGCGACCAGAATATCGACATTGCCCGCAGTCGCTTCCCAGATTTCTGGGCCCGTAGTTTCTTCATGAATTTTAGGATTGGCCGGATTTTCAAACTGTTGTGGCAGGTAGTACAGTTCAGGATTTTCATTGACTAGACGTTGTGCTTCTTCAATCGCGCCTTTCATGCCTTTGGCCGGATCAGTCAGTACCAGATTGGCACCCAATGCTTTCACCACCTTACGGCGTTCAATACTCATACTTGAAGGCATAGTCAAAGTAATATCATAACCTTTGGCTGCCGCAACAAAAGCCAATGCAATCCCGGTATTACCGCTGGTTGGCTCGACAATATGCATACCGGGTTTGAGCTTGCCAGATTTTTCAGCATCATTAATCAACGCTGCACCTATACGACACTTGACTGAAAATGCCGGATTACGGCTTTCAATTTTCGCAAGTACAGTGGCAGGATCGGAAATCACACGATTAATACGAACAAGCGGTGTATTTCCAATCGCGTCTGCATTATTACTATAAACCGCTATACCTAAATTATTCGGTGTTGGAAAAGCTGAATCTGTACTCATGATGATATCCCTAATGTTATTGGTTCAAGTCGCTTAAACATCATACAAGCATTTTTTTTGCTTTGTAGATGTTTGATGAAACTTGCACTTCATTGCACGAATGTGAACTAAAATACTTTCTACACTATGCAATAAATTTATCTTATCTATCAATATTTAAAATATAATTTTAATTGATAATTCAATTCATTAAAAACCATAAAACTTAACTGTTTTTAGCAAGGTATTACGGGCTAAGACCCGTATAATTAGCGGGCTGTAACTTTATAATGGACATATTGAATGAAAACCGATTTTGAAATCACGACTATGCGCGATTCAGCAGAACAGGTCGTCGGCATTTTAAAATCTCTGGCCAATACCGACCGTCTTCTTATTTTATGTCATCTGTCTCAAGCGGAACTGAATGTTTCAGAAATTGAGGAAATAACTGAGATTAAACAGCCGACACTTTCCCAGCAGCTCATGATGTTGCGCAAAAGCGATGTGGTAGATACCCGGCGCGACGGCAAACAGATTTATTATTCAATTAAAGATCAAAATTTGATTGTGGTCTTAAATACCCTTTATCAATTGTATTGTGGCAATCCAGCTAAATAAAGAATCTTTCTTTTTTCAGTCATCAAGATAAGTTTCTTTAAACTCTTATTGAGGTCGTTCTACACCACTAAGATCACGATCATAGAGTTTTTTAAATGATCTACGACTGACCCAGATGTTTCATTTTAAACATGATTCATCAAGAATCTAGATCAGCTAAGACTTCTTAGCAGAATTTGTGCATAATATATCTATATTTGTGATTTAGACCTTTTTATGCCAAATTCCAAGTCTAAACTTCTGCATAGACTGCCTGCCTGGGCATGGTTAAGCCACTACACGCCGGTCAAATTTAAGTCTGATGTGCTGGCTGCCCTGATTGTGGTGGCGATGCTGGTGCCTCAAGGGATGGCCTATGCCATGCTGGCAGGATTGCCGCCGATCATGGGCTTATACGCCAGCATCCTGCCGATGATCATTTATGCGCTGCTCGGTGGGAGTTCGACTTTATCGATTGGCCCCGTGGCCATCATTTCCATGATGACTTTTGCTACGCTCAATCCACTTTTTGAAGTCGACTCACCGGTCTATATCGAAGCTGCGACCTTATTGGCACTCATGGTCGGCATTATTTCCCTGCTTTTGGGATTATTCCGTTTTGGTTTTCTGATCCAGTTGATCAGTCATCCGGTGATCCAAAGCTTTATTATTGCCTCTGCCTTATTGATTGCTTTTGGGCAATTAAAGTTTTTGGTCGATCTTCCCTTAAAAGCCAATAACATTCCGGAGTTTGCCAGCAGTCTGCTGCAATACTTTCCGTTACTGCACGTACCGAGCCTGATTTTCGGCCTGCTTTCTATGGGTCTGCTGATTTATCTGCCCAAGTTATTAAAATCTCAGGCGGTACAAAGCCGTATCGGTTCTACAGATTTTTTAGTCCGTGCAGTGCCCCTGATTCTGGTGTGTCTCGGCATTGTGGCGATTGTCTTTCTGGATTTAAAGCTTCAGGGCATTAAAACGGTCGGTGCAATCCCATCCGGTTTCCCGCCCTTGTCCTTTCCACACTGGAACCTGGAACTGGTGATGACCTTGTTACCGGGTGCCAGCATGATCGCCATGATCAGTTTTGTGGAATCCTTGTCGATTGCTCAAGCGACAGCCTTACAGCAACGCAGTCATTTAAACAGTAATCAGGAACTGATTGCACTCGGCCTGGCCAATATCAGTGCAGGCGTAAGTTCAGCTTTTCCTGTGACGGGCAGCCTGTCGCGGACGGTGGTGAATGCCGATGCCGGTGCTAAATCACCCATGGCCGGTGTTTTATCCTCGATTCTGATTATTTTTGTGAGCCTGTTCTTTACCGGATTTTTTGAAGATTTGCCGCTGACCATTCTGGCCGCGACGATTATTGTTTCCATCTGGAAGCTGGTTAATTTCCAGCCATTTTTTGATGCTTGGCGTTATTCCAAGGCAGATGGTCTTGCCATGTGGATTACCTTTCTCGGCGTGGTCCTGATTGATATTTCCACAGGTTTGATTATTGGGATCGTGTCGACATTTGTGCTGATGCTATGGCGAATCAGCCGACCGCATATTGCGGTCGTCGGTCTGGTCGAAGGAACCCAGCATTTTCGCAATATTCAGCGGCATCAGGTCAGTACCTCCGATCGGGTGCTGTCACTGCGGATTGATGAGAATCTGACGTTTCTGAATGCCAATAGCTTCAAAGGTTATCTGATCAATGAGATCAGCCTGAATGACCAGCTGCAACATGTGATTATTAACTGTTCCAGCATCAGTGCGATTGATCTGAGTGCCTTGGAAATGCTGGAAGATTTAAATGCGGAACTGGCCAAACTGGATATTCGCCTGCATTTTGCCGAAGTTAAAGGTCCGGTCATGGACAAGCTGCAAGCTTCTAAATTGATGACGCATCTGAGCGGGCGCATTTATCTGACCCATTTTCAGGCGATTCAGGACTTGGCGCCAGAGATCTTTGAGCAGCATAAAGATTATACGATTTAAAACAGCAGATACTGGAACTTATGGCCGGAGATTCCAGCTGGTCATAAGTGCAGTTTTTTCTGAATTTTCAAATATAATTTGAATTTATCTATTTAACTTTGATATTTATTTCATGAATACAATTTTAAAAGCGCTGATTTATTCATCATTTTAGGAAGTTTTTCTTCAATATAAGCGCTGTTTTAAAGCAATTAGTTTTAGAATAAATCAACAATATCAATATCTTGGTTTTTATATAAAAATATATTTTAAGCCTTGTTTAAATTAAGTATAAAATAGCGCAACTTTTTCCCAAATTTAGCCCTCGTAATTTTCACAAGGCAACCTTATGTTTTCTGCCCTTATGCGCATGAGCTTAGTCTCTCGAATCATCATCGCCATTATTTTAGGTGTGGGTGTGGCTGTGGTATTTCCCGAAGCTACTCCCTCATTAAGCCTATTGGGCGACCTGTTTATTAAAGCCTTGAAGTCTGTTGCACCGATTCTGGTTTTCATTTTAGTTTTAGCTTCTATCGCGAATTTTAAGGTGGGTCAATCCAACACCCCCATCAAACCGATTATGATCATGTATGCAGTGGGTATGTTCCTTGCTGCACTGAGCGCTGTGGTGTCGAGCATCTTATTTCCAAGTACGCTGTTTCTGGATATCGCTGCACAAGCTGAATTACAGCCACCTAGCAGTCTGGTAGAAATCCTGAAGAATTTACTGCTCAGTTTTGTCGCCAACCCGGTTGTTGCAATTGCTGAAGCAAACTTTATTGGCATTCTGGCCTGGTCAGTAGCATTGGGCATTGCTTTCCGTCATGCATCGGATAGCACCAAGACGCTTTTGAATGATGCAGCCTTTGCAGTGAACTATGTGATTCGTTTAGTGATCAGCTTTGCACCTGTGGGTATTTTTGGTCTGGTTGCGGTGACTTTTGCTGAATCTGGTCTGGACACGCTGACGAGCTATGTACATTTGTTGACTGTATTGTTAGGCACAATGGTGTTTGTTGCACTGGTCATCAATCCGTTGCTTGTTGCTGCCGTTACTCGCAAAAATCCTTATCCACTGGTGTTCACCTGCTTACGTGAAAGTGGCATTACCGCCTTCTTTACCCGTAGTTCAGCAGCCAACATTCCGGTCAATCTGGACTTGGCAAAACGTCTGGGCGTCAAGGAATCAACTTCAAGTATCGCAATTCCTTTGGGTGCTACGATCAACATGGCAGGTGCTTCTGTGACCATTACTGTATTGTCATTGGCGGCTGTAAATACTTTGGGGATTAGCGTCGATTTCAGCACTATGCTCATTCTTTCTGTGGTGGCAACCGTTTCGGCATGTGGCGCTTCAGGGGTTGCAGGCGGTTCATTGTTACTGATTCCAGTTGCATGTGGCCTGTTTGGTATTTCTTCGGATATCGCCATGCAAGTCGTTGCGATTGGTATGGTCATCAGCGTATTACAGGATTCTACTGAAACCGCGCTAAACTCATCGACTGATGTTTTATTTACTGCAGCAGTAGACCGCGCATCAAATTGATTTTATATTGATTAATCAATATGTTTAGCCAATGATGTTGTTATGCCATTACAGCGTTTACCTACCTGGGTACAATTAGGGGCGTTTTTTCTTGCGGTCAATGCTGGCATGATTAACGTCCTGGGTCTGGTGACGGTACTGCACCAGTCTGTTTCACATATGACCGGCAATGTCAGCATGCTGGCCATGGCCCTGCTGAACTGGCAACCAGAACAGATGTTGTATCTCTTTTTGGTCACACTCTGCTATGTCATTGGTTCATCCTATAGCGGGCTCATTCTTGGAAATAGTCACTTTCGCCTGGGGCAACTTTATGGTTACCCTTTAAGCCTGGTGGCTATTTTTATTTTGATCTGCTGGTTATTATTGCCCTATTTCCCGCGCTACGCCTTGTTATGGGCCTGTGTTGCCATGGGTGTGCAAAATGCCATGGTTAGCCACTATAAAGGTGCCATCATTCGCACCACGCATTTATCTGGTGTACTGACCGACCTCGGCTTGGCGATGGGCTACCGGTTGCGCGGTTTGGAGGTAGAATCACGACGCGTGGTTTTGCATCTGCTTATTTTGCTCGGTTTTTTAAGCGGCGGCATTCTTGCCAGCTGGCTATATCCTTATTTAAAATTAAATGCATTCCTGATCCCGGCAGTGCTGAGTCTGGTTCTCAGTCTCATCTATTGGGTGATTTATTTACGTTATCGACATCAACACGACTAATATCTGGACATTCTCATGGTTAAAAATGCATTGCAGGCACAATTGTTAAAGGCAGGATTGGTCGACAATAAAAAAGCCAAAAAACTGTCTAAACAGGCTGTGCATGAAAAACGCACCGGTGACAGTACCGAGGCTGAAATCAAGGCCAAGATTGAACAAGACAAACAGCAAAAAATGGCCAAAGATCAGGCGATTGAGCAAGAGAAAAAAGCAGCTTTGCAGGAAAAAGAGCTGAAAGCCGCAATCATGCAAATGATTAACCAACATAAAATCCGTGATACTGACGGCGATGCGGTGTATCAGTTTATTGATGACAGCAAAATTAAAAAGGTCTATTTAAACCAACAGATCTATAATGCACTGGTGGCAGGCAGTCTGGTGATTGCACGTGAAAATGACAGCTATGCTTTCTTGCCTAAAGCTCTGGCAGAGCGTATCAATGCGAAAATGCAGGGCTTTATCATTGTGAATAATTCAGAGAAAAATGAAGAAACCACCGATGAAGAAGATCCATATGCAGCTTATGTTATTCCTGATGACTTGATGTGGTAAGCATCGCGATATCATTACTGAAATATCGAAGATCATAAACCGGCGAAGTCGCCGGTTTTTTATTTGTAGGCACTTTTATTGAACGATTTGCACCAATAGATATGTTTTAAAAAGTTATCCAATATTAAAAAATCTGATCCAAACCTATAAACTTGATCTAAATTTTTGATTGAAGAGAAAGATCGTTTGGAACAGTTTAATTTTATTCGGAATATTCAAGAATGGGCAAATCAGTACCCATGGCTGGAAATGCTATCTTCACTGAGTATTGTGATTTTACTGGCGATTCTTGCCAATCTATTTGCCAAACAGATTGTGGTACGCGGAATACGTCAACTGATTTCCAGAATGCCTTTTGCCAATAATCAGATTTTTGCTGAGCATAGCGTGATTCGCCGGATTGCCAATATTGTTCCGGCAGTGGTGATCATGAACGGGATTACCACGGTACCGCATTTATCTGACAAGGTTGAGTCCTTTGTGCAAATGGGGGCACAGGCTTTTATCTTCCTGACGATTGCCCTGGCTCTTGGTGAATTACTGAATATTTTTAACCTGGTCTATCAGCGTAATCCCAAGTCACGTAACAAACCGATTAAAGGTTATTTGCAGCTGGTCAAACTGATTATCTTTATTGTCTGTGGCCTGATGATTCTCGGCACTTTCCTGAAAAAGGATGTCTTTACCTTGCTGGCTGGCTTCGGTGCCATGGCCGCGGTGTTGATGCTGGTCTTTCAAAATACCATTTTGTCACTGGTGGCGTCAGTGCAGATTTCATCTTATGACATGGTGCGGATTGGCGACTGGATCGAAATGCCCTCGCTGAATGCGGACGGCGATGTCATTGATATGTCATTACATACCATTACGGTACAGAACTTTGATAAAACGGTGACCACCATTCCGACCAATAAACTGGTGACGGATACCTTTAAAAACTGGCGTGGTATGCAGGAAGCCGGTGCGCGCCGGATCAAACGCTCGATTCATATTGATCAAAGCAGCGTGCATTTTATGTCGGCTGAAGAACAGAACAAGCTGAAAAATTTTATTCTGCTCGATCAGTACCTGAATACCAAATCAGAAGAGCTGGAACAATTTAACCTGCAACTGAGTCATCATTCGCAATATAACCAGCGTCGTCTCACCAATCTGGGAACTTTCCGTGCCTATGTAGAGTTTTATCTGCAACAACATTCGGGCATTAGTAAAAATCATTCCCTGATGGTGCGCCAATTGCAGCCAACCAGTGAGGGTTTACCATTAGAGATTTATGCCTTTACTAATACCACCGCCTGGGTGGAGTATGAAAATATCCAGTCGGATATCATGGATCATCTGCTGGCGATTATTCCGGAATTTGGATTAAAGGTCTATCAAGCGCCTTCAGGTCTTGATTTAAAGGAAGCATTTACTCAACCGTCTTCTATTATTACTTAAATACAAGTCATCCAATCTCAAGCCTGAGGTGCTGCTGCATTTCAGGCTTTTTTATTTCCTCATCTATTTAAAACCTGACTGGCATAAATCTGGCTTTAGTTTAATTTTTATAATCCAAGTTTTAATTGAGTGAATCATTTTGTGGCAATTTCACCCAATTACGGGCTTAAAAAAACAGAATCCTTTATAATTCCCGAAAAGCAAAATGCATGATAAGAGTACGATAATGTTTCGATGGCTTGAAAGACTGGTTGACCCCTATCCCACCAAAAATCTGAACCAACCTTTACCGACCAAGTTTTTTCCATTTGTCTGGCGGGCAGCCTATGGAGTCCGCCGTTATTTGCTGATTCTGGTACTGTGTACTGCCGGTGCTGCCAGCTTCGAAGCTTTTCTGTATTCAAAAATTGGTGAGCTGGTGAACTGGCTCAGTAAAAGCCAGCCCGATACTTTTCTGGAACAGCATGCTAGCAATTTAACCTTACTGAGTATTGTTCTTCTGGCCAATATTTTTTTCGCTAGCGCCCAATCCCTAATTAAGCATCAGATTTTGTATAGCAATTTCCCGATGCGTTTACGCTGGCGCTTTCATAATCTGCTCATGAAACAAAGCCTGGATTTTTTCCACAATGATTTTGCCGGACGATTATCGGCCAAAGTTATGCAAACCGCTCTGGCAGTACGCGAATTCTGGGTCATTCTGGGTGACATGCTGGCTTATGTGCTGATTTATTTCATCACCATCAATATTGTTTTGGGTGCAATTTCACCCTTGCTGATCATTCCATTGATGGTCTGGCTAGCCTTGTTTATCTGTGCAGCGTGTTATTTCATTCCACGTTTGAGCAAAATTTCCAATGCTCAGGCGGATGCCCGTGCCGTCATGACCGGGCGTATTACGGATGCCTATACCAATATTCAGACCGTGAAGCTGTTTGCTCATGCCGGCCGTGAAAGTCAGTATGCCAAGACCTCTATGCAGGAATTTATGGTAACGGTATATAAACAGATGCGTCTGGGAGCCCAATACGAAATCAGTATTTTACTGCTGAGTGTAGTGTTATATGGCGGCGTACTGGGTACTGCGATCTGGTTGTGGATGGAAGGTCAGGCCGAGCTGGGCATTATTGCTGCAACTACAGCAATGGTACTGAAACTGAACAGTATTGCCGAATTTATGATGTGGCAGACCTCTGCCCTGTTTGAAAATGTCGGTACCATTCAGGATGGTATGAAAACTTTAGGCCGCAAAATTGCCATTGAAGATAAACCGGGTGCCAAAGAGCTACAGCTCAATCACGGTGAAATTAAATTCGAAAATGTCAGCTTTGCCTATAATGATAAAAACGTGATTGATCAGTTTAATCTGACCATTCGCCCAGGTGAAAAAATTGGTATTGTCGGCCGTTCAGGTGCAGGGAAATCTACCCTGATTCAACTGTTGCTGCATTTTTATCATATTAACCAGGGTCGTATCTTGATTGATGGTCAGGATATTGACGATGTGACTCAGGACAGTTTGCGCAAGAATATTGCATTAGTGACTCAAGATACTTCACTGCTACATCGCACTGTCGCGGAAAACATTAAATATGGTCGTCCAGATGCGACTGATGAAGAAATGTTTGAAGCTGTGCGTAAAGCCAAAGCAGAAGAATTTATTCCTAATCTGACGGATTTGCGTGGCAAAAAAGGCTATGAAGCCTATGTCGGTGAACGTGGCGTGAAACTTTCCGGCGGACAGCGTCAGCGAATTGCAATTGCACGTGTATTCCTGAAAGATGCGCCGATTCTGATTCTGGATGAAGCGACCAGTGCGCTGGATTCTGAAGTCGAAGCAGCAATTCAAAACAGTCTGGACGACTTGATGCAAGGTAAAACCGTGATTGCAATTGCGCATCGCCTGTCTACCATTGCCCAGATGGATCGTCTGATTGTACTGGATCAAGGTCGAATCGCCGAGCAAGGCACGCATGATGAACTGGTGGCATTAAATGGCATCTATGCCCAACTTTGGCAGCGTCAAACTGGTGGCATGCTGATTCAGCAACAGGTCAAAGCATCAAAAGATCATGAATAATATGATCTGTAGAAGATTTCAAAACTTCTGATCATTTGCTCGTCCTTAATATTGAACAGGTCTGGAAAAAGGAAAACTTTGCCAGACCTCTCTTTTTAAAATTTTCTCTACAGATGAACAGCAAGTTGCCATCTATCTGGTATTTTAATGAAATGACATAACTCTCTAGTTCTGAAAGCTCTCTGAAGAAGTCCTATTCAATGCTTAAGCAATTTCCTTGTCCTTAGTCAGCCAATGCAGAGATGTGTCCGGTTCAATAAAATAATTTTAATTTCATCAATAAAATTATGTGGTTTAAATTGATTTTAATGCTGAATTTAGACTAATCTGCCAGTGGCAGAGTCACAATCGCCAAAATTTTGTCCAACAATTTTAATGAAAAATTTGGCGGCTTCATGCCAATATCTATTTATAAATAAAAAAATTTGAATGAGTGCAACGGATCGCGCATGAAAACAATTGCTCCACGCCAAGACCAAGGAATTCCAGGTGTTTACGGTCTCCTGCTTCTCGATGTCATTTCCCGCTGGGGTTATAACAATGAATCGCTTTTCCAACCTTTTAGCCTGACCAGTGAACAGTTGGCAGATCCTGATTTTCGTATTCCAACCCCTGTCGCCAACGAACTGGTCAAATATGCCCTGAAACTGACCGGAGAGCCGACCTTGGGTTATCATCTCGGCACACAGATGCGGATCTCGATTCATGGCTTTATTGGCTATGCGATTATGACGGCGAATAATATTACCGATGCGCTGGTACTGGCGAATCGATTTATTCAACTTCGTTTACCCTTCCTGCAACTGTTTTTCTCGACTTTTGGTGCTAAAGCCACGGTACAGCTGCAAACCGATATTCAGCTTGAACCGCTGCGCACCGAAATTTCCATTGCCTTGATGATTGGTCTGATCAGTATGGCCAAAGCCATTACAGGCGTTACCGATGCCACGGGAGAAATCGACTTCGATTTTAAGAAGCCGGAAGGTTTTGAACGCTTTATGGCGAAGTTTCCAACGCATCAGTTCCGTTTTGAACAACCGCATTTAATTCTGAGCTTTGATAAAAGTTACCTGATGAATAAGCTGGTGCACGCCGATCCGATTGCCAGCCAGATTGCGATTAACCAGTGTGAAACGGAACTTTCTGCCTTGGGCGAACGGCATCGGATTGCGATGCGCGTCCGAGATATCTTGACCCATGCCGAGCAGCATTATCTGAGTATTGAAAGTGTGGCAGATCGCTTACACATGTCTGACCGCACCTTAAAACGTCAACTCGCCGCCGAAGGCACCTCCTTTTCTACCCTAGTCGATGAAGTTCGTTACCGGCATGCCACCTCATTATTGTCCCGGACAGATTTTACTCTGGAACAGATTGCCGATGAACTGGGTTATAGTGATGTCGCCAATTTTAGCCGGGCGTTTAAACGCTGGAGTGGCCGCAGCCCGAGCAACTGGCGCAAAGATCCTTATTTATAAAGGAGCATAAGCCTTTTGTTTTTCTTAAAAAGAATGTATAAAACATGTCAAAAATGATCTTAAGATTTTTAAGGAGTTATCAATGAATCATCCTGCAGAATTAAAGTACGCAAGTACACATGAATGGGTCCGCATTGAGGGTGATCTTGTTGTGACCGGTATTTCCGACCATGCACAGGATGCGTTAGGCGATTTGGTCTATGTCGAAGCACCAGATCTTGATTCACATATCACTGCGGGCGAACAAGCTGGCGTGGTTGAATCAGTAAAAACAGCTTCTGATATTCATGCGCCGGTGTCTGGTGTGGTAGTTGAAATCAATCCTGATCTTGAAGATGATCCTGATTTCATTAATGACGACCCATATGGCAAAGGCTGGATTTATAAAATCAAGCCAGACAATATGGCAGATGTCGAAAAGCTGCTTTCCAATACAGAATATGAAGCTGGCCTCTAAACTGGTCTAAGATTCAGATAATCAGCCTCCGGGCTGATTTTTTTATTAAAGATTAATCGTTGTATTTCCCAGTTCAAATTAAATTTCATGCATTTATCATGAAATATCATTGTATTTTTCACTTATTTTTCACTTATTTTTCCTAAAGTCTTGCTCATATCCATTTCGCTCCTGAATAGGTCGCGCTTATTTATAACAATAATTTCCCATGCTGAGCCCAGCGTCTTACAGCATATCATTTTAGGAAAATCATGAACGCCAATGCAGCGCCATTATGGACCAAGTCATTTGTGCTTTGTCTGGCCAACAACCTGTTTTTATTTATTTTCTATTTTGCGCAAACCACAATTTTGCCGATTTATATCTTAAAAGAATTAGGCGGCAACCTGACCCAGGCGGGGCTGGCCATGACTTTGTTTATGGTCTCTGCCATTGCAGTGCGACCTTTTAGCGGTTTAATTATCGAAAAATTTGGGGTACGTAGAACCCTGATTATTTCTGAAGTGTTCTTTAGCCTGTTTTCACTTACTTATCTGTTGGCAGATCAAGTCACGATTCTGTTTATCATCCGTTTCTTACATGGCATCTGGTTCAGTATCTTGACCACAGTTTGCGTGCCTGTTGTGAACCAGTTTATTCCGGAGCAGCGTAAAGGTGAAGGCATGGGCTATTTTGTCATGTCGGTTAATCTGGGGATTGTCTTAGGTCCGTTAATAGGTCTAAGCCTGATGGAATACTGGTCTTATTTTCAGGTCAGTATGCTATTGATCGTCTTGGTTTTTATCGGATTTGCCTTCTGTTTTTTGATTCCGGTCAAAGAACCTGAAAAAATCATCAAAAATACCAATAAGAAAACCTCGCTTGAGCTGACAGATTTTGTGGAAAAGAAAGTGCTGCCTGTCGCAGTATTGGCCATGCTGATTTCTTTTTCTTATGCGAGCATCATGTCTTTTATCGCACCCTTCGCAGCCAGCAAGGATTTAATGGCCTATGCAGGTTTATTCTTTGTGGTTTTTGCGATTTCCATGATGAGCTTACGGCCGATCACCGGAAAGATTTATGATCGTAAAGGCCCGCAATATGTGATTTATCCGGCATTGCTGGCTTTTAGTTCGGGTTTATTTTTACTGAGCCAGATTCAGAGCTTATGGGGATTTATGCTGGCTGCGGTCATGGTTGGTGTGGGCTTTGGTAGTGTGCAGCCGTGTATTCAAACTTTGGCGATTCAATGTGCGCCCAAGCATCGAATTGGCTATGCAACTTCAACTTTTTATACGTTTTATGACCTGGGTATTGCCATCGGTTCACTGCTGATTGGTGCCATCATTGCAGCTTACAGTTATCAGTTTGCTTTTCTACTGTGTGGTATTTTAACCTTAAGCAGTATTGTTTATTTTAAGCTGATGGTACAACGCAAAACCGTCTAATTTTATGGATTGAATTGAATAATAAATAAGATAAATAAAAACAGGCAGAAAATTCTGCCTGTGATTTTTTGAATAACTATTTATTCTGACACCAAAGTATTCTCTGCTTCTTTCTCATCCGCTTTTGGATCTTGCATCATGGTGAATTGGGTTGCTTCACTAGCTGGTGCAGTACTGTCCTGACGATTGCTTTTCAGCTTGATCTGCAGGCGTAACTCATTGGTAGAATCGGCATTGCGCAAGGCTTCTTCATAGGAAATGGCGCCTTGGTTATACAGGTCAAATAAGGCTTGGTCAAAAGTCTGCATGCCCAGTTCACGGGATTTCGCCATAATGGCTTTCAGCTCATGGAATTCACCTTTCAGAATCAAGTCTGAAATCAGTGGTGTATTTAACATGATTTCAATCGCTGCCCGACGGCCCTTACCATCCTGAGTACGGATTAAACGCTGTGAAATAATCGCCTTCATATTGGATGACAAATCCATCAATAATTGGTTCCGGCGTTCTTCCGGGAAGAAGTTAATAATCCGGTCCAAAGTCTGGTTGGCATTGTTCGAGTGCAGCGTTCCCAGACACAGATGTCCGGTTTCAGCAAAAGCAATTGCATGTTCCATGGTTTCAGTATCGCGAATTTCCCCAATCAGAATTACATCTGGCGCCTGACGCAAGGTATTTTTTAGCGCGTTATGCCAAGAATGGCAGTCCACTCCGACTTCACGATGAGTAATCATGGATTTTTTATGCTTGTGCACATATTCCACTGGATCTTCTACAGTGATGATATGCCCGGCCGAATTTTCATTACGGTAGTCAATCATTGCAGCTAATGAGGTTGATTTACCTGAACCGGTTCCACCGACCACCAGCACCAGTCCGCGTTTTTCCATAATCACATGTTTGAGTGACTCAGGCAGTTTAAGCTTCTGGAAATTTGGAATTTCTGCAGTAATAGTACGAATCACCATACCAACATTAAGTTGTTGTACAAACACATTTACCCGAAAACGGGAAACACCTGGCACGGTGATGGCAAAATTGCACTCAAGTTCAGTTTCAAATTCTTTACGCTGTTTATCATTCATCAGGCTGTAGGCAAACAGCTTAGTTTTTTCAGCGGTGAGTTCCTGCTGTCCAAAAGGTTTCATTAAGCCTTGATGTTTAATACTCGGTGGAAAATCAGCCGTAATAAATAAATCCGAACCGCCATATTCCACCACCTTGGTCAGCATGTGATGCATGAATTTTTTTGCTTCGTCCAATAATTCTACCGTGAACATCTTTTCCCCCAGAAATGCACAACTGCACAAATCTCAATCTTAGATTTATGCCAAAATATTTTGATTTCATTGTGCAGCGTTTTTTAAAAAGCCTCAAACACATTTGATTTATAAAGAAAATATTTTAAAGTTTTTATGTGATTTACTTCAATAAAAATGAAATTAACCTGCAATATGTACGCTTTTTTAAAGCAACTCTGCTCAAAAAGAAGATTGTCATTTAAATGGTAAAACTCTATCAGACGACTCATTATTTGTCCTTTAAGACATATAGAGTATTATTTTTCTTTCCTTATGATTACCAACTTCCCTATTTTTTATGTACCAATTTCGGTTCTATCACATGTAATAATGACTTATGAAAAATAGGACAATGTTTATAAAAATTGAACAAAACCGTGGAACATTATTTAAATATTGAGCGTGGAATGTGATAGATCATTAAAAAAGCCCAGGCACAGATGCTTGGGCTTTTTAAGTCAATATAAGATATTGTTATTAAAATAAAAAGTTCTTAATTTCGAATAACGTGTATTATGTTAATTTTAGAAAATCTTAATCTTTAGCTAACATAATCATCAGTTGATATCACTTGAGCATATGCAAATTCAAAAGCGGCCATTAATGTTGCATGAACATGGCCCGCAGGTACTTTAACGCCATTAAATTCAAGGTCTAGTGTTGCACAAGCATCATGAATAACTTTTACCTTATAACCAAAATCAGAAGCAGCACGAACAGCAGCATCAACACACATATGGCTCATAGCACCAATCACGACTAACTCAGTCACTTGATTGCTATCTAAAATTTCTTTGAGATTCGTATTTAAGAACGCATTGATGTGATTTTTAATGATCACAGATTCATCTTCTTGCGGCTTAACTGTGTCCTGAAATTCAATACCATTTGAGCTAGGTTCAAATATAGGCGATTCAGCATTAGCAATATGTTGAACATGAATCACTTGAGTACCCTGTTGACGGGCCTTCGCAATTACTTTCACTGCATTAGCAGCAGCGTGTTCAATATTTACCAATGGTAATTTACCTGTAGGTAGATATTCATTTTGTAAGTCGATAACTAATAAAGCTGATTTTGACATATCTATTCCTTTACTTAACTAATATTTGTTTTGTTCTGCTTAGGATTTTAAAGAAGTGGAAGCATTCCACTTCTTTAAGTTACTCTAGAAAGAAAGCGTTTCACCATCGATAGGAATTAACACCTTATCTTGAATCCCTTTGTCTTCTACATATTCTGCAAGTTGAGCACGTGTTACCGACATGTGGTTAATGGCATCCATATGAACCGCGACAATTTTAGCATTAGGTGCTTTTTGGGTTGCACGATAAGTATCTTCTTTGCCCATAATAATAGATTCTTTAAAGCCATCAACCAAGGCGTTACCTGTATTCAAGACAATCACATCAGGTTTAAATGTTTGAATCGCTTGATCAACTTCAGAACGCCAGATGGTATCTCCTGCCACATAAACAGTTTCATGGCCAGCAGCTTCAAATATCACACCCATTGCTTCACCTAATCCAGCTTTAAGCTTAGGAATACGGTGCATCGCATCAGTACCATGTTGACCACCAGTTTTAGTGAGCTTAATCCCTTCAAAGGTCGCTTGCGTTAATACACGAACATCTTTGAAGCCTTGTGACTGAATGACTTTCTGGTCTTCTTTATTTTGTACAAACACTGGCATGTTGTTCGGAATAGTCGCTTGTGCTGCATCATCCCAATGATCTAAATGGGTATGGGTCACGATTACCGCATCTACACCTTCTAAAATCGTTTCGGGCTTGATAGGTAAATCGACTAATGGGTTCCGTAAATAGCTACGATGAGTATCAGGGAAACCTTCATAGAACCCTTTTTTAGCAAACATTGGGTCAATTAAAAAAGTCGTATCAGCATAGGTTACTTTAATCGTTGCATTGCGAATTTCTTGTATATGCGTAACTTTAGAAGTATCTCGCTGAACCACCTTATCATTCGCATATAAATGGACTGAAGCCATTGCCAGAGAGAGTGCAATAACAGAGCTACTTAAAATTTTATTCATGTTCCAGATCCAATCATTGAGTCATACTCGAATCATGATAGGAAAAATCAAATAATAAAATTGTCCTTAAGGACAATCATCGAAACTATTGGGACAACATGCTATATTTGTTATTTTAGAGAGGTAGATCGAATGGCCATACCAGTGATTGGATTATTCGTTTATCCCAATATAAATCCATTTCACTTCTCTATCCCCCATATCATTTTCAATATCAAGATTGAAGATAAACGCTTATTTGATCTGAGAATTTTTTCTATAGATGGCCAACCCGTAAAAACAGAACAGTCTATGATGATTATCCCTGATGGTGGGATTGAACTCATTAAAGAGTCGGATCTTATTATTATTCCTGGATGGGATGATTTTAATCATGAGCCTGAACAAGTACTTATCGATGCCCTAAATTGTGCATATCAGACTGGAATTAGAATTGTAGGGTTATGCTATGGAACTTATGCATTGGCATATGCTGGTTTACTTGATCATAAAAAAGCAGCTACGCACTGGATGGCTGAACAAGATTTTAGTGAGCGATTTCCACAGGTTCAGCTTGATCATGATGCCTTGTATGTAGAAGACCAAAGGATCGTAACCTCTGCAGGAACAGGCGCAGCGTTAGACTGCTGCTTGTACTTGGTACGTGAAATCTATAGTGCACAAATTGCAAATAAAGTTTCTAGAGTAATGGTAATTCCGCCTCACCGTGAAGGTGGGCAAGCTCAGTTTATTGAACAGCCAGTAGCAGAGTCGAGCCAGGATGCACAAATTAACCTATTACTTGATTTTTTAAGAAAGAATTTAGCTTTACAACATAATATTGAAAGCCTAGCTGAACGGACACATATGACACGTAGGACGTTCACACGGCATTTTAAGAAAGCGACAGGTATGACCTTAGTCGATTGGCTGAATACTGAAAGAATCAGATTAAGTTGTGAACTCTTAGAAACAACAAACTTGTCTATCGAAAAGATAACCGAGCTTTCAGGTTTTAATAATACCGTGTCATTTAGAAAAAATTTTCGTGAAAAATATGGTACCAGCCCTCAAGCATGGAGAAAAGCTTTTGGGATCATTAATGAGAATAATCCGCCCCATTTAACATAATGGGCATTATATGAAATAAATTTTTAAATAGTGTTACTTATCAAATACTTAAATCAATAAACCCGAAACCAGAAAGATCAAAAAATAGACTTTTTAACAACTCGTATTTTTTTAATCATGTTTGTAATATTTTGCCAATAAAATTGATCACTTTTTAATCGAATCGAGGATTTTTTCAATGGCCCGGTCTTCCTAAGGCCAAAACTGTCCCCAATTTCTGGAGATAAAATTTAAGTATATATTATGCACATCTTAGCAAAAATTAATCTCGACCTTTGCGTCTATTTATTCATTATATTTTTAAACTGTTTAATGAGCAATTTTAAACATCAAGGTAAATTTCCTCATTAACTTTTTCTGTCCTTCCCCAATCAACTGAGGAAAGACATCATGCAGTTTTAAGCACTACGCTTCAAACCTTCTAGTCGTAGTGAGTCAGTCATATTTAACAATAGTTGTTCTGTTTTTGTCCAGCCCAGACATCCATCAGTTACAGACTGACCATAAGTCATTTGCTCAGAAATTTTCTGGTTGCCATCTACCAAATGACTTTCTAGCATTACGCCACGAACATTGGTCTGTAAGCGTTCTGCTACGATCTGTTCCAGTACTTCAGGCTGTAGCATCGGATTTTTCGAGCTATTGCCATGACTACAGTCAATCACCAATGCCGGTAAGTCGATCTGATGTTTGGCCCGGATTTTCTCAATTTCTGACAATTGGTAATTTGGTCCGCTATTCGAGCCACGTAAAATCAAATGTGCTTTCGGATTACCTTGCGAGTGTAAAATGCATGGCAAACCTGACTGACTCATACCCAGGAATTGATGTGGATGAGAGGCAGACTGAATGGCATCTAGTGCAATCTGGATCGAACCATCAGTACCATTTTTGAAACCGATGCTGTACGGCATATGGCTGGAAATTTCGCGATGAATTTGCGATTCGCTGGTACGTGCGCCAATAGCGCCCCAAGCTAGTAAGTCATCGAAATAAGCAGTTGCCATCGGGCTGAGGATTTCAGAGGCAATCGGCAGACCCATTTCAATGATTTTGAGGTATAAGTCACGGGATTTTTCCAAGCCCAATTGCATATTGGATGAACCATCCAGATTTGGATCGTAAAGGAAACCTTTCCAGCCTACCGTAGTCCGTGGTTTTTCGATATAAGCACGCATCACCAGGAAAATCTGATCAGATAGCTGTGACTGAAGCTGTTTTAATTTTTCTGCATAGTCTAGCGCGGAGGCTTCATCATGAATGGAACATGGGCCTGTGACCACCATCAAACGATGATCCTTGCCTTCTAATATATTTTGAATGGTTTGACGATGTTCAGCGACTTGGCTGGCCAATTGCGGAGACAGTGGCAATTGCTGCTTAAGCTGCTGAGGTAAAATTAAAATGCTTTCAGCATGATGTTGTTGTGATGTATTTGAAGTATTCATGACTTTAATCCTGGGACTGGCAATCAGTCCAAACTTTTATTTGAGCGCTATGGGTCTAATCGAAGGTGTTGTGAGTGTCATTAGCTGACTAAAATAAGACCAATAAAAGTTGTTAAAGTATGAATAGTTAAAGTTTGTCATGGCTGTCTCCAAAATATTGTAAAAAATGAAAGGCATAAAAAAACCTGATCAGGGTTGCCGATCAGGTATAAACTGGTGGGCAACCTTTTCATTGCCCAAACGCATTCAGGCAATTAGCTAAACTGCCAGAAATAAAAATATGCGTTTGAAATGATAGGTTGCTTTAACATGTTATGTCTTTCATAAAATGTGATTCTGAAATTAAAATACGCGCTCTGTGATCATTTGACAAGCATTAAATATAAAAAAATATTTATCAACTTTTCTACTTTTATTTATCGATTCATCAAACCTTGATATGTATCACAAAAATTGGTAAAACCCGCAAACCTATCGCGGGTTTTACCAATGAAACTTCAGTTTAATCCAAAGATTAAAAATTAACGTGAAACACGATTCCAGGCATCACGCACTGCAAATTTAGCCTGTTCCCAGTTTAAACGTGATTCGCCTTTTATTTGTTCCCATTTCAGTCTCAGATCAGGTTCTACATCTTCAAAACGGGTATGAGCATCATAACTGCCACGGTTTTCATAACCGACTCGGTAGGCCGTATCATAATCACGGTCATAATCCAGATCGCTATAGGTAGTACGGGCATCTGAATAGTATGGCGTATTGATCGAATTATCACGCCAGTAAGCCTGTTCTTCTGTTGGATTTATAGCTTCGCCTACACCTTTACCTGCCAGACCACCAACAACAGCACCGACTACACCACCAACAGCGACACCGACTGGACCGCCTGCAGCACCAATGGCTGCACCAGCTGCTGCGCCACCTGCAGCACCGACACCTGTACCCACAGGATGAGCACCAGGTTCACCAGTAATTGGATCAGCATTTAAATCATCGCGGACATCTTTAGGCGCATTCTTAATTACATCACGATCAAAATTATCATTCGACATAGAGCTTATCCTTATTCTTTAAAATGGTTTTATCACGTATTTTCATACGTCCTATTTAATATAAGCATCTGGCATGTAATGACATTAGCAGGCGTGTGTTGTTTCAGTGACTCTCTGTGAGGCTTTCATGCACTAATGTATCCTGAATCAAGTGAAAGCCGCATAAAAAAGACCGGATTGGTACCGGTCTTTTTTAGATTAAAACAGCTTAGTCAAAATGAATGACTGTACGGATCGACTTGCCTTCATGCATCAGGTCAAAAGCTTCATTGATCTGATCTAATGGCATGGTATGTGTCACAAAAGGCTCAAGTTGAATTTCACCTTTCATGGATTGCTCTACCATTCCCGGCAATTGTGAACGGCCTTTCACCCCACCAAACGCAGTACCCATCCATTTACGACCTGTGACTAACTGGAATGGACGGGTTGAAATTTCTTTACCTGCACCGGCTACTCCAATAATCACTGATTGACCCCAGCCACGGTGCGCACATTCTAATGCTGAACGCATTACATCTACATTACCGATACATTCGAATGAATGGTCTACACCCCAACCAGTCATTTCGACGATCACTTGCTGGATCGGCTGATCATAGTCTTTTGGATTCAGGAAATCTGTCGCACCAAACTGTTTCGCCAGTTCAAATTTATCCGGATTGGTATCAATCACAATGATACGGCCAGCTTTAGCCTGACGTGCGCCTTGTACTACAGCAAGCCCAATACCACCTAAACCAAATACTGCAACACTGTCACCTTCCTGAACTTTCGCCGTGTTATGTACCGCACCAATACCAGTAGTCACACCACAGCCCAGCAGGCAAACATGCTCATGGTTGGCTTCAGGATTAATTTTCGCCAGAGAAACTTCAGCTACCACAGTATATTCAGAAAAAGTTGAACAACCCATATAGTGATAGATCGGCTCGCCATTATAAGAGAAACGGGTCGTTCCATCTGGCATGACACCTTTACCTTGGGTCGCACGCACAGCAACACACAGGTTGGTCTTACCTGACTTACAGAACAAGCATTCGCCGCACTCAGCAGTATAAAGCGGAATCACGTGATCGCCCGGTTTCAGGCTGATAACACCTTCACCGACTTCAACGACCACACCCGCACCTTCATGACCCAAAATTGCAGGAAATACACCTTCAGGATCTTCACCAGACAAGGTAAATGCATCGGTATGACACACGCCTGTATGGCTAATTTTTACCAGTACTTCACCTGCTTTTGGTGGAGCAACATCCACTTCTACAATTTCTAATGGCTGGCCTGGACCAAACGCAACTGCTGCACGTGATTTCATGTAAAACTGTCCTTTTTTTGCTGATTTACAGATGACTAACAGTAACCTCTTTCTATTCGGAGATTCAACTATTAACATCACCAGATAAGGAATAAAAGATCCTATAATTAATGGAACATCAATGACTAAACCTTCGCCCTTTGTATGTTTGAGCATTTTTACTTTTAGCATCATGCTTTCTGGCTGTGAACTGGCTCCCAACACTGCTGAAGAAGCGAAAATCACGCCGGTTCGACCTGCGCACTGGATCGACAATCAACTTTCAAAACAACAGATCAATAGCGGTAAAACGGCTTTCTTGCCGCTCTATGATGGCTTTATGAGTATGGCAGCGCGTCTGCACCTGATTAACAAGGCCAAATATCATCTGGATCTACAGTATTACATCTGGAAGGATGATTATATTGGCAATATGATCTTGTCCCAGCTCTTAAAAGCTGCCGATCGCGGTGTCAAAGTGCGGGTTCAGATTGACGATCAAAATGGCACCCAGCTCGATGATAAGCTTCTTGCTCTAAGCCAACATCCAAATTTTGAAGTTCGAATTTTTAATCCCTATAAATTTCGTCATTTACGTGCGCTGGATTATGGCTTCCGGATGAAAAAGGTCAATCATCGTATGCACAATAAACTGATCATTGCAGACGGAACTGCAGCCGTGACCGGCGGCCGCAATATCAGCAGTGAATACTTTGATGCCAGTGAAGATTTTCAATTCACCGATGTGGATATATTCTTCGCGGGTCAAAGCGTAACAGATGCCAATCAGACCTTTATTAACTTCTGGAATGATGATCTGAGTTATGACGTTCGACAGGTGCTGAATGATGCCGGCCATCCTGAAATGCTTAAAAGGCTCAGAACTGAATTTGCACGTGAAGATGTCGATGAAACTGAACTCAAACGCCGGGTGGGCATTGCCGAGAAACAAGTCGAACAACACTTAAAAAAACAACCCATTCACTGGGCGCCGGCTTATTTTGTCGCGGATAGTCCCGCAAAAGCCCGTCCTCATGCCAAAAATGGCGATTATATTTATACCCATATGCTCGAATTGATGGGTGAGCCGAAAAAACATCTGGAACTGGTGTCCTCATATTTTATTCCCACGCAAAAAGGGGCCGACTATTTAACCCGTCGTGCGCAACAGGGGGTGAAAATCAGAATCCTGACCAACTCTTTTCAGGCCAATGATGTGGCCGCAGTGCATGCCTATTATCAGCAATATCGTCAGCAATTATTGAAAAGTGGCATCGAACTCTGGGAATTTAAACCCTACATTGTCCGGCCGGAACGCACCTGGTATGAAATTATGACCGGAGACATCATCCCGGCTAAAAACAAAAACAGCTCTAGTTTGCATGCCAAATTCTTTGATCTGGATGGCATGGTGTTTGTGGGTTCATTTAATTTTGATCCGCGTTCGGCCTATCTGAATACCGAAGTCGGTCTGGTCATTGAGTCGGAAGATTTTCAGAAGGAAATTGCCAGTGCGATGGATCAGTACTTACCACGCGTGGCTTATCAACTTAAGCTGAATGAAAAAAATGAAATGATTTGGCTAGAACATCAAAAAGATGGCCGTAGCATTCAACATCTACATGATCCGGAAACTACAAAATTCCAGCGTTTTATGATGAATCTGGTGACGGAATTTCCTGGTGAATGGCTAATGTAATGACATTGGAATGATCTCAAAATTACATGATATGGAAAGCCCGTATTTCGAGAATGGCTTCTTAAACTAACTTAGCCTAATCATCGTTTAAAAGGTTTTACAGTCTATTGCACTTACTTTAGAATTACACTTTTCTCGTATTTTGCGCTTGTTCGCCCTCCACTCCCATGCAATTTTTTGATTTAAGCCGTCAGTTTAAGTTCAGTGATATTCTGACACCTGTAAAAACCCTCCATGATTTATCCCAGCAAGAATGGTATTTGACCAAAATTCGGGTGGAACATGACTGTCTGTCCGACTCCGATACGGTCGAGGGACAGGTGGTTTTGAAATCCAGTGAAAATATTCAGCTCGAACTGGAATGGCTGATTCAGGATAGCGGTTATGAATTACAGGTTTTATTTAAAGGTGTAGAAACCGAAGCCACTGATGAGACCGGAATTATGTTGAAAGGTGCACAACTGGTCGATGAACAGCAGCAAGTACTCTCTACCCAAGCGTTGAGCTTATGGATTGATGGTACTCTTTTGCCGATGTTGCCCGAGATCCGTCAGGAAATTAAAGCACGTTTAAACTTATGGGATTATGTCGAATACGATAGCTAATCGCCGAATTTTGCATTTTTTAAAGAGCCCATGTGGCTCTTTTTTATAATCTGAGTGACGTTTTAGATTGATCAAACTGCCGTAGCTTCAGTCTTTTCAGGCAATGCTCAGCTAGTTAAGTTATTATAAAATTTATAAAAATAATAAGAGAATCAAGACATGATTTCTGATAGTGAATGGCAACAGATTCGCCAGGTGGTTGCTGATGCACAACAGGCTGCCATGCATTGCTCTATTGCAACAGTCAACCCCAAAGGCTTTCCTAGTATTACTCCGATCGGAACCATATTTCTCAACAAAAAGACCAGTATCGGTTTCTTCTTTGATACTTATTCCACTACTTTTTCTGAGAATTTACAGCATCAGCCGATGGCCTGCATACAGGCTGTGAACAGTAGCAAACTGTTTTGGTTTCATTCGTTACTTAAAGGGAAATTTAAGCGTTATCCAGGAGTACGCTTATATGCAGAAATTGGGCCTTTACGTCCGGCCTCACCTGAGGAAATACAGCAGGTGGAGTCGCGTATTCGAGCTTTAAAATGGACCAAAGGTAGCCAGTTAATCTGGTCCAGCTTTCATCATGTCCGGGAGATTAAAATTAATAGCCATCGCTGGGTTGAATATCCAAATATGAATAAATAAAGCCAATAACTTACAAATAGTAAGTTTATGTCTTGTCTGTAGCCTAAAACCTCTTTAACCATTTTATCTGATTATTGGATTAAATATTAAACTAGACCCACATGTTCAAACATCAATCGGTAACTTTCGGCTTTTTTCTCTAGAGAAACCGGATATGCTCGAGAAGATGAAGGCATGCGATATAAATACAGATCACGTCCGACAAAATGGGCCTCGCTAGGCTGACCAATACTCGGCTTTAAAGTCCCTTCAGGCATAGACAGCATCATGGTGTCTGTGGCCTTGTCGCCTGTGGTCATAATATGATTGCACTGCGGCATTTGGCTGAGTAGTTGCTCAATATTGGTAGGTACTACAATTTCCAAAAATTTGTCTGAAGCATTGCCCTTTAAACGCCGGATCTGATAGCCACTATCAAAAATCGCAATCCCCGTTTCTGTTAAAAACTCCCGGATCAATTGTTCCTGAAATTTTTTATTGGGTAGATCTAAAAAGTAATCTTTATTTTCAAAGAAAATCAGTCCAAAAATCCGCCACATATCATTTTGATAGTTTGGGTAATAAAAGTTCATTTTCCAGCGTGTGGCAGGTGGCGGAAAACTACCCAACATCAGTAATTTGGCATTGGGCGGTAAAAATGGCGGTAGCGGATGCGTTTCAATATCAGACATAGAATTAACTAAATTGAGAGATTTCAACTATTTTAGAAGGTCTTCCGAATCTTGCCAGCTACTTCTTGTCCCCAAAGTGTATAAACTTCCTTACTCGGATGAAAACCATCTGCAGCCATTTGTAAATTCATGGCACGATACTTCTCAATATCGTATTCAATCCATTGCATATTCACTTGCTGATTCACAAAATTTTCTAGTTGCTGGTTCATCTGTTTAGCATACTGGCCAAATAGCCAGGCTAAAGGATTCGGTAGCGCCGGAAACATATTCATTGGCGGCACACCGGCAGCAATGATCAGTTTCGGACTAAATTTTTGCTGAATTTTACTATAAAGCTGTTCCTGTTTCTGAATCCAAACCTCGACAGGTATCAGTTTGGTCACATCATTGACGCCAACCGACGTGACGATTACATCATAGTGCTGGACTTCTATTTGGTCCAAAGCATGAATTACTTTTGAGCTGGTATCGCCTGTTTTGGCCTGTAATTTCCAGTCAATTTCAAAGTCATCTTTCAGTTCATGCAGAATTGCACCCAGTAATGCGTCATCCTGATGTTCTACTCCTACACCTGCTGCTGCCGAATCCCCTAAAATCAGCAGAGACAGTTTGTTGCCGGTTCCGGTTTGACCTTCACGTGCACCTTCAGGTTCCGGCAGTCTTAGGGTATTTTTCTTGACACGATTACCCTGAATGACAAGTGCAGGAATCAAGGCAATGGTGGCGGCTTTCAGCAACATAGCGGGCTAATTTATATAGGGATATACTTAATTTTACCTGAGTTTATTCTTTTGAACTATTTCCTCAACAGTCATTTTAAATGAATGTTCACCTAAATTTAACTAAGATAGGATTCTTGCAAAATACAGGCTTATACATCTTGCCATTGGGTAAAACATCAAAGATAAATATAAAAAAATCCCGCTTAAAAACGGGATTTCTTATGGAAATTAAAGCTTAGATTTTATAGTCATTCCAGCGATTCATACGCTTAAAAGTTCCCACATCATTAAAACGCACGCCCACTTCTTTCATTACTTTATGCGCCGTTTTGGACGTCAGTTGACGGATATAAAATGGCTCTTTGACCACAAAATGATGAATCGCATGGGTCGAACCAAAATTACAGCAGAATAACTGGAACGGAACCATCCACCATGGATTGAGCACTTGGGTTTGTTTGATCACATCACGTGGATCAATATCGCCATAGTAATGCATATTTGAGCTGACAAACTGCAAGCTAAAAGAACGGATAAAGTTCGGAATCACCCAGATGACTGCCAGCAGATTTACAATCGGCATCGCGTCGACAATGCCTTGCGACCAGAGCATCTCATAACCGAATAGCGGTGAAACTGCATTTAAACCATGAAAGACCACAAACAGGTAGCACAATCCATAGTAAATAATGCTGAGAGGTAAAAAGCCAAATAGCTGAGAAATCATGGCAATTTTACGTTCTTTTTCAGGCTGTTTTTCCAGAAAAAGATGAATCATTTTAATCATCTGAAATGGACGCAGATACACTGACATCAACTGGTCACTAATCACCAGAATTCGGCGAATGCCCCAAGGCATACCATTACTGATGCCACGTTCTTCCAGGTCATGTTCAGTGCCTGAATATTTATGATGATGCAAATGTAAACGACGACGTGCCCACGGACTGATGGTGTTTGGACGTGCCAACCAGACCAGTGCCAGCATCAGATGATGTGCCCAAGGTGTTTTTTTGAAATACATATAATGAATCAGGTCATGTTCCAATTCATGGGTCAATGACGCAAAAATCGCAATCAAGGGAATGGTAAACCATGCTGAGAGATAACCTGTTCCATATGCTACCGCGCATGCAATCATGCCTGCCCAGGCAAAGCCTAAAATACTCGCACCGATAAAGTTCTGATGTTTGAGTATGGGATAACGAGCACGCACCTCTTCCCCGGCCTGGGTAACGATACTTCTGACCTTGGAGATTCGCTGCTGGTCAGTCATATCCGCAGATGTAGACATATGGACAACCTTTAATTTCTGAACGGTTGTACATTAAAGGAAATTCTAAAAAAGAGAAGTTATCTTTCCACTTTTAGAGTGAGTATGTCTAAGTTTTGGACAGTTTGGAAAAGTTCTTAAAATTGGCGAAAATTAGGAAAAGTAAAAGATGGTCTTTCTCATGAAACGAAAATTTAAAAGTAATTGATTTAATTGCAAATTCATCAATAAAATAAAAATATAATTTTTGATAATTTAAAACTTTATTTTAATAATCAATATATTAGGATTTATAAGATTTCGCTTTTTTGTAAATTCAAGCTATACATTTTTTAGAAAAAAATACTGATTCAGAAATTTTTCTCAGTTTGTCATAAAAAATAAAAAGAGAAGCGCTCTAGCTTCTCTTTTTATAGATCTAAGAGCGCTTTTAACCTAACTTGTTCACCAGTTTAAGTGGTAATACTTTCATGGCTAGACCGAGTGGCAACCAAGGCCATTTCGGCACATAAGCCTTAACTGGTGCTTTTTCAATTTCTGCTGCCAATAAACGCGAACCAGTTTTTTCATCTACTTCAAAAGGTAGCTTTTTTGCCCCTTCATTAATTTCAGTACGAATATATCCTGGGAAAATGGTGGTCACTTTTATTGGCGTATCGATCAATTCAGCTCGAATGCCTTCCGCTAAATGAGCCACGCCGGCCTTACTTGCACCATAAGCCGTTAAATGTTTTGGCATACCGCGCATTGCACTCATAGATGAAATCATCACCAGATGGCCAGAGTTTTGTGCACGGAAGATTTCAACTGCAGCTTCACATTGTGCTAATGCCGAAATAAAGTTGGTTTCAACCGTGGCTTTATTGATAGCAAAATTACCTTTACCAATCCGGCGGCCCTCACCGACACCAGCATTCACAATAACTCGGTCAATGGTGCCAAAGTCTTCTTTAAAAGCACGAAACACTTCAAACACTTGATCGTAATCGGTGACATCTAGTGTTTTGGCAATGACTTTGATGCCATATTGGCTTTCCAGTTCCTGCTTTAAGATTTCCAGACGCTCCAAACGACGTGCACAAATCGCCAGGTTATAGCCTTTTTTCGCAAATTCACGTGCCATACCGGCGCCGATCCCTGAACTTGCACCGGTAATTAAAATTGTTTTAGCCATGTATTTACCCTATTCCTTTATTTTTCTAGCGTATTAGGTTTTCAATCTCATTTTAAATCCAGGTCAATAAATCTGGACGCTGTGCTTTAATAAAATGATGTTCATTTAAACTGAGTAGTTGCGGTTCATTACCCACCAGACGTAGTGTCGTGATACTGGTATTGGTAATCGCCCAGTTCAGAGCAAAGGTTTTCTCCGGACTAAGGCCCAAAATTTTGCCTACAGCCACAGAAATCACCCCACCTGAGGTATAAACTACTGCATAGCGTGGTCGGCTTTTGGACAACTGGTCACACAGATTTTCTAAGCCGCTTTCCACGCGTGCTTTGAAACTTGGCCAAGATTCATCATATTCATGGTGATAATCATCGCCAGTCCAGCGTGCAATTGCACCGCTAAAAATCTTGCTCAGATAATCCCGTGGATTTTCATGTTCTGATACATCCTGTTTCAGCAATTCAGGCTGATTAAAGCGCGGCTCATAACGGGCGAATACCTGCTGATGATTAAATTCATTCCAGGCACTATCGGTCAGAATCTCACTTTCCGGAAAACATTTGTCCAGTGATAATTGCGCTGTCTGTTGATGGCGTTGCATGGAACCAGCCACCACATAAGGCGCTTCTTTCAGGATTTCGTCAAAATAGCGACCCAAAAGCTTTGCCTGTAACTCGCCGTTGGGCGAAAGTTGATCGTAACTTTCTGCGCCAAAAGAGGCCTGGCCATGCCGGATCAAGTAAATGGTTGTCATTTTGGCATTATCTCTTTAAATTTAAGCACATACTTTTGTGCAATCTCATTGGCTTCCAGTTTTTGCTTGCCAATCAGTTTTAAGGCACGAATATGCAAGGCATGAATCACCACCCAAAAATCCTTGAACGCTGGATTATTAGTCTGTTTATGGTAATAACGATAATAGATCTGCTGGGCAATCACCGCGAGACGGAAAATTCCGAACACCTCATAAAACGCCCAGTTTTCCGGTTGCAGGCCGGTTTTTCCCAAGTAGTAATCCACCACTTCTTTACGGGTAAACATACCTTTTAGATTGGTTGGCTGGCGGCGTGTTGCCTTAAAGATGGCATTGTCAGTATCTTCCACCCAATAGGCTAAAGCAGAACCTAGGTCCATGAGCGGATCGCCGAGTGTCGCCATTTCCCAGTCCAGTACGCCAATCACTTCAGTCGGATTTTCCGGATTTAAGATGACATTATCAAAACGCCAGTCATTATGAATCACACAGGTTTTAGAATCTGAAGGAATATTATCTTTAAGCCAGTTGCGCACATATTTAAACGATGGAACATTTAAAGTTTTAGCCTTTTCATAACGTACATCCCAGCCTTCGACCTGACGGCGACAATAGCCTTCACCCTTACCGAGATTTTCAAGTTCAGTTCCTTGATAAGGCACCTGATGCAATTCGATCAGTTTATCAATCACATTGATACATAAAGTCCGGATATCGGATTCAGTAAGCTGCAGCTCAGCTGGCATTTTGGCGCGAGGAATAATTCCTTCAAGCCGTTTCATCACATAGAAATCACAACCAATCACTGATTCATCCTGACAAAGCGCGACCATTTCAGGCACGACGGGATAATGTTCAGCCAAGGCTTTCTGCACATGATATTCACGTGCCATATCATGGGCTGATTTGGCTTTGGTACCTTGTGGCGGACGACGTAAAATTAAATCGGCATTGGCATACTGTAAACGGTAGGTCCAGTTTGAAGCTCCGCCTGAATATTGGGTCACTTGCACAGGGCCTTCAACATTCACATTTTGCTGAATTAACCAATTGGTGATGGCTTGTACATCCAGTTCTTCACCTGCACGAACTGCTCCACCTACATCAATAACCGCCATAATTTTTCCTTAAAATTTTTTAATACGTTGCAATTTTCTAGTTAAAGCCAGCTTATTTTTTGCGACGAGTACTGTAGCCACGTTTTGCCAGTTCCAGTTTGGCAATCATACCCTTATGCACTTCGTCCGGGCCATCAGCCAAACGCAAGGCACGTGCCTGAGCAAAAAATCCGGTTAATGGTGTATCCCGAGAAACACCGGCACCGCCGTGGATCTGGATGGCCATATCAACAACTTTTTCCAGCACACTTGGCGCAACGACTTTAATTGCAGAAATTTCAGTCAGTGCTGCCATATTCCCTAAAGTATCCATTTTATAGGCGGCATACAAGGTCAAAAGACGTGCCTGATCAATCGCAACCCGTGCTTCCGCGACACGCTCCAGGTTGCCACCGAGTTTTAAAATCTCTTTGCCAAATGCGCTACGGCTCATACCACGGTCAATCATCAACTCTAAGGATTTTTCCGCAGCACCAATACAGCGCATGCAATGATGAATACGGCCTGGTCCTAAACGACCTTGAGCAATTTCAAAACCCTGACCGGCGCCACCAATAAAATTCGCTACCGGAACGCGGACATTTTCAAAACTGACTTCGCCGTGGCCATGTGGTGCATCGTAGTCACCAAACACTGGCAGCATACGTTCAATTTTTACCCCTGCGGTATTTACCGGAACTAGAACCATCGAATGCTGATGATGACGGTCTTTTGTTTCATCTGGGGTATGCGCCATAAAAATAATGATTTTGGCATTCGGATCGCCCAGACCTGACGACCACCATTTACGGCCATTCAAAACAATCTCATCACCTTCCACCATCGCCGTTGCCTGCATATTGGTGGCATCGCTGGATGCAACTGCAGGTTCAGTCATACAAAAGACCGAACGGATTTTTCCTTCTAAAAGTGGCATGAGCCATTGTTGTTTTTGTTCTTCAGAACCATAACGCCACAATACTTCCATATTGCCGCTGTCTGGCGCATTACAGTTAAATACGACTGGCGCAATCAGGCTACGTCCGGAAAGTTCAGCAATATGCGCATATTCCTGAATCGATAAACCCTGGCCAAGCTCAGGACAAGGCAAAAACATATTCCAAAGGCCAGCTGCCTTGGCTTTGGCTTTTAAGTTTTCCAGTTCTGCTGGCCATTGCCATTTGGTCCAGTCACCGCCTTGATTCAACTCATGAACCTGCTGCCAGAAATCAGCTTCAACTGGTTCAATTTCATCAGCAATAAATTTTTTGGTTCTATTTAAATAATCTTGTGCACGTGCTGAAAGCTCAAACATCTCTTTATCCCTCTAAATATTCTAATTCATACGCTTTACAACACATTAACCCAAAACCTATTATGAATAAAATGATTTTAACCCATACAATATTATGCATAGTATTCATTCCAAAACAGTTATGGACCTGCGAAATTTTCATCGTATCGACATTAACCTTTATCCGCTTTTTATGGCAATTTATGAGCAGAACAGTATTTCTAAAGCTGCACAGATTTTATCAGTTAGCCAGTCTGCTGCCAGTCATGCTTTACAACGTTTAAGACAGCATTTACAGGATGATTTATTTGTACGTACTGGCAGCAAAATGCAACCTACGCCGTTTGCGGAACAGATCTATCCTGAGCTGAAGAATGCACTTTTTGCGATTCAAAATATTTCAATACAGCATCAGCACTTCAGACCGGAAATGATTCAGAGTTTGAAAATTGCCGTACATGATGAAATTGAGCCAATGATCTTTCCCAGACTGGTTCAGCACTTTCAACAACTCAATCTGGAAATTCAACTTAGCAGCATGAAGCTGGACCGTAAAAATATAGCAGCAGACCTCGCCTCTCAACAGGTCGATTTTGTCATAGATCTGGAACAAAACATTGCTGAAAAAATCCAGTTTGAGCGTCTGGTTCAAGATGAATTTGTAGTGTGTACACAATTAACAGAAATGAATGAGCAGATTTATCTTGCCTCACCTCATATTGGCGTGTCATCACGCCGTACTGGCGTTTTAGTTGAGGATATTTATTTAAGCCGTAAACAATATTCACGACAGATTTTTTTACGCTGTCAGCATTACTCAACTGCTCTGCAAATTTTGGAACAACAAAAGACAGCTATGCTGACTATTCCTAAAAATGTATTGGTACATTTACAATTGGCTACCAGTCTAAATATTTTTGAAGTCCCTGTGGAACTGCCGAAAATTAATATGGGGATATATTGGCATAAGGATTTGCACGAGAATAAGAGACATCAATTTTTGAGAGCTGAAATTTATAAAATTTTTACTTAGGCTATTTATAAAGAAATTTAAATTGCTTAGGCTATTTTATATATAAGTTTAGATGGTTGCAGATTCATCTTTTCGCCAGAAAAATGCACTTAGGCTATTTTAGCTGGTACAAAACTAAACACTGAGTGATTAGCTTTTAATCCGTAGATCTACTGGCTTTGCTCTAGAATGGCTCGACTTTTAGCTGTGATTTTACAGCTGGTTTTGCTGATTTGGATCTTGCCTTTGTTAAATCTCTCCACCACCTGGCAAATTGTGCTGGGTCTAGTACTGCTATGTTTTTCTTATTATCTGCTGCATAAGATTACAGTTTATTTAAAAGATGTTTTCCGTCCCTTTAAGAAAGGCAAAAAATACTGGTGCCGTGTAAAAGCTGTAAGTGACGGTGATACCCTCACCTGCTACCGTTTTAACATTCGTCGCTCTGAAACCAAATTGCGCTTTGCTTTTGTCGATGCCCCCGAATCATCGCAAGCCTATGGTAAAGAATCGCAGCGTCTGGTCAAAAGCATGGTGAATAATAAAATGATTCGGGTCAAGATAACCGACATTGACCGTTATGGCCGTTGTGTCGGTGTGGTCTATCGCTATCGCAAAAATATCAATGAAGAGATTGTCAAACGTGGTGCAGCGTGGGTCTATGAAGAATATATTAAGGACAAAAATCATTTACGCTATATGATGGAGCTGCAAAATAAAGCCAAGAAACAGAAAAAAGGTCTTTGGAAAAGTAGCCGTCCTGTACGTCCAAGTGTTTATCGTAAACAGGTAAAATCGTCAATTTGATTTTATCAAATATAAATTGCAAATAATAAAAAGTGATCAGGACATTCAGATCACTTTTTTTCATTTATTTTAGTTTTACCGATTTAATAAGCCAAATGCACCAGAAAGCGGAATGCGCCGGCAATCAGAGCCAGCGTTAAAAATCCTGCCAGCCATAATCCTAAAAACCATAATGCCTGTTTGCCTTTCATGACCACTCCTTAATGATAGCCATCATCGCCGACCCTGACCTTATGCCGGAACACCCAATAGGACATACCCGTATAAATCACAATAATTGGAATCAGGATCAAAGCACCAATCAAAGCAAATAACTGGCTATTTTCATGCGCTGCTGCCTGCCAGATTGTTACGCTCGGCGGAATAATATATGGCCATAGACTGATCAAGAATCCAGTATAATCGAGGAAAACCAGAACCAGCATATAGGTAAATGGACCTAATTCACTGCGTCTTTTACAGGCACGTAAGGCCAGCCAGGTAAATAGCAGAACCAGAACTGGAACTGGCATAAAATAGGTGAATTGTGGCTGACTAAACCAGCGTTCGGCAATCTGTGGATGGGTCAACGGCGTATAAATACTGACAGCACCCAATATGATCAGCAAGGCAATAATCAGCTTAGGCATTAGTTTAAACATTCGATCCTGCAAATCATCTCCGGTTTTATAGATGAGCCAGCCACAGCCTAATGCCGCATAGAGCACCACCACACTGATTCCGGTGAAGATGCTGAATGGAGTGAGCCAGTCCAGACCACCACCAACATAGACACCATTTCGAGTTTCAATGCCCTGAATATAAGCGCCTAAAATCATGCCTTGCAGGAAACTGGTGATCGCAGAACCACCGATAAAGGCTTTATCCCACCAATGCTTACTGCGGTTTGCCTTGAAGCGGAATTCAAAAGCCACGCCGCGGAAAATCAAGGCAATCACCATCAGAATAATTGGCATATACAGCGCCGAGAGTACGGTCGAGTAAGCGAGTGGAAAAGCTGCAAATAACCCTGCACCGCCCAAAACCATCCAGGTTTCATTGCCATCCCAGACCGGAGCCACGGTATTCATCATGACATCACGTTCATCCTGATGCGGAAAGAAAGGAAACAAGATGCCGATGCCCAGATCGAAACCATCGAGAATGGTATAAATCAATACACCCAAACCAATAATCACAATCCAGATTAATGATAAATCAATCATTTTTTATCCTCCTGATCCGGTTGTTCAGGAACTTCTTCGATACGTTCGCGAATACTACTTAATGGCCGGCGTGAAGCCTGCACTACATCGCTATCTGATTCATGATCTGGTCGGGTATGAATAAACTCTGGACCTTTGTGCATCAGACGCAACATGTAGTAAATCCCGATACCAAATACCACACAGTAGACGACTACAAAAATAATCAGAGTCAGCCCCACCTGTTCAGCGGAAACCGGAGACAATGCATCCTTGGTACGCATGATGCCGTAGACTACCCAAGGCTGACGGCCGACTTCTGTGGTAAACCATCCCGCCAGCATGGCAATAAATCCGGAAGGTCCCATAATCAAGGCAAATCGATGCAATGCACGGGATTCATAAAAGCGACCACGGGTACGTGCCCACGCTCCCCATAACGCCAGTAACAGCATCAATACGCCGAGTCCGACCATAATCCGGAAGCTCCAGAACACCACCAGCGAATTCGGCCGGTCTTCAGGCGCAAAGTCTTTAAGTCCTGTAACCTTTCCATCCATCGAGTGGGTTAAAATCAGGCTACCCAAGTTGGGAATTGCGACTGCATATTTGGTTTCTTCGGCTTCCATATCTGGAATACCAAAGAGATATAAGGGCATGCCTTCATCATGATTGGTTTCCCAGTGCCCTTCCATGGCTGCAAGTTTGGCGGGCTGATGTTCAAGGGTATTAATTAATACCGTGCATATCACCGACGATGACCTGTAAGGGCGCGAGTACCAGAAGCAGCCACATCGCCATGGAAAATGAAGTCTTGACCAGTGCATCACGACGGCCTTTGATCAGATGCCATGCGGCTGTAGCAGCGACCAGTAATGCGGAAACCAGAAAGGCAGCCATAGCCATATGGGCCAGACGATAAGGGAAAGATGGGTTAAACACGATAGCAACCCAGTCTTGTGGAACAATCAGGCCATTTTCAATCGCAAAGCCTTGTGGGGTCTGCATCCAGCTA
Organism: Acinetobacter sp. AS5; assembly: GCF_048957595.1. Taxonomy (NCBI): domain Bacteria; kingdom Pseudomonadati; phylum Pseudomonadota; class Gammaproteobacteria; order Moraxellales; family Moraxellaceae; genus Acinetobacter; species Acinetobacter sp. AS5. Next base: position 39,081 of record NZ_JARDAL010000021.1, read on the forward strand.
TTGGACGATAGAATCCAGAACATGGAAATACAGGTTCCTATTGCAACCATCAAGGTCGAGAAAAAGTGCGCCTTTGGTCCCACTCGCCCCCAACCAAATAACATGATGCCCAGAAAGCCCGCTTCCAGAAAGAAAGCGGTGAGTACTTCATAGGCCAATAAAGGTCCAGTCACACTGCCTGCTATCCGGGAAAACTCACTCCAGTTGGTTCCAAACTGGTAGCTCATGACCACACCAGAGACGACGCCCATCCCGAACGCCACAGCGAAAATTTTTACCCAAAATTTGAACAGATCTTGAAAAATCGGGTTTCGGGTTTTGAGCCAGCGCCATTCCAGAATGGCCAGAAAGCTAGCCAAGCCAATAGAAATTGCCGGAAAAATGATATGAAAAGATACAGTAAAGGCGAACTGTATTCGTGCTAACTCTAATGCAGTTAAACCCAGAGTCATAAGCTTCACCTATGCATTGTTATTTGGCATCTTTGCCCTTCAATTTTTAAGTCATGAATTTTTCTAGTGACATGGTTAGCTTAGGCGTGGCTGTTATAAAAAGTATGTAGTCTTTTGTTGATTATTTTTTAATCAGGTTAAACTGTGTAAGTGCTGCTAGCAGAGAAAATATTGCTCTCAATAATTTTTAAAAGTCTTCTCTTGAGCTTTGGATAAAACAGGCGTAAATTAGACCTAAATTTAGTTACCCAGGTTAACTAACCATATGTTTTCCGAATCTCCCCGACTTCGTACGCTGTTATTACGCTGCGCACGACTGATGAGCGATGAGATCAATACGATCTTGTTGTCATCTCAATTAAATTATTCCTTATGGCAGGTGTTATACGTTATCCAGTCAAAGCAGCAATGCACGCTGGCAGATATTTCCAGTTATCTCAATGTATCCAAGCCCGGCATTACCAAGCGGATTCAGCAACTGGTTGAACTCGATCTGATTGCCCAACTCGAAACTGAAGATAAGCGTCAAAAGCTGTTCAAGCTGAGTGAGCAAGGAATTGAGACCTTTGCGATGTGTTCCACCCAGATCGATGCATTTGAAGATCAGTTGCTTGAGCACATTGCATCAGATGATCTTGAAGGCAGCAAAAATACCTTGATGCAACTCATTCAGCAGTTATATCCCTCATCTCAGGACAGACCTCAATGAGCCAAGAACAAGAAGCGCCTTTATGGACGCCCAATTTTATCCTGATCAGTCTGGTAAATTTCCAGCTGGTTCTGGTGTTCTACTTGCTGGTGATCGTGATTGTCGGCTACTCGGTTGCTGAGCTAGGTGCGTCGACTGCGCAAGCCGGTCTGGTATCCGGTCTGTTTATTGTGGGTACGTTATTCGGACGATTATTGATCGGAAAATTACTGAATCGTCTGGGCCTAAAAAATACGCTTGTCATTGGTTTGACTGGTTTTCTTCTCTTTTCCGGACTGTATATGATTCCGGCCAAGCTGGAGGTTTTATTAGGTATCCGGCTGATACACGGCTTTATGATGGGTATGGCTTCTACTGTACTGGGTACAGTGATTGCACAGACCATTCCTGCCACACGGCGTGGTGAAGGAATTGGCTATTTCAGCATGAGCAGTACCCTTGGCACAGCGATTGGTCCCTTTGTCGGAATCTGGTTGATGACAAATTTTAATTATCAGGTAATTTTCATCTTTACCAGTATCGTTGCGCTCAGCTGCCTGATCTGTGGACTGTTTATCCAGCCACCACGTCTTAAAGCCAGTACGCTAAGCTCATCATCTACTCCACAAAGCACCAGCAAACTGGCCCAATATATTGAACCGAATGCCTTACCCATTGCCGTGATTGTGTTGCTAGTAGCGACGTGTTATTCAGGTATATTGTCGTTTATTCACTTTTATGCCAAAGAAATCAATCTGGTCGAAGCAGCATCATTCTTTTTCTTAATGTATGCCTTTGCCATTTTGTTGTCGCGCCCTTTTACCGGCCCACTTATGGACCGTAAAGGCGAAAATATCATTATCTATCCTGCCATTGTGATTATGGCACTAGGGATTTTTCTGCTGAGTCAGGCACAGAATTCTGTGATGTTACTTACTAGTGCAGCATTGCTCGGTTTTGGTTTCGGGAATATCCAGTCGGTCTGTCAAACCATTGCGGTGAAAAGTACGACATTACAGCGTATGGGTCTAGCAACCTCAACCTTCTTTATTGCTCTGGATGCCGGGCTTGGTTTTGGCCCTTATTTCCTGGGTATGCTGCTGGACCAGATTGGTTATAGCCAGCTTTATCTGTTCTCGGCGCTGCTCACCCTGAGCTGTCTGGTCTGGTATTACCTGCTGCATGGCAGGAAAGCAGGAAAAGTAAGGCCTTCTCATTAAACGTTTTTAAAAGCGCCGGCTAAACCGGCGCCGGTATTCCAACGGCGTCAGACCGGTTTTTTTATGAAATAAACGGCGGAATGAACTTGGGTCCTGATAGCCGACATTTTGCATAATCACATCGACTGCCTGATCAGTTTCTTCCAGGCGTTTACGTGCGGCTTCAATCCGGATCGCTTGCAGGTACTGGTTTGGCGGTATGTCTAAGGCTTGTTTAAAGCGTCGAATCAGGGTTCGGCCGGTCACATTAAACTGTTCCGCCAGCGCGTTCAAACTAAAATCTTCATGAAAATGCTGCTCTAGCCAGTTCTGGATTTTTTGTACCAGTTCATCATGGTGCGGCTGGCCAATATTCAGTAATGAATAAGACAATTGGCTGTCACGGCGGTAATCAATTACAAAAGATTTAGCCGATTGCATGGCCACCTCAAATCCATAAAAACGCTCAATCAGATGCAAACCCAGGTCAAACCAGGCCAAGCCTCCACCCGCACAATAGATATTCTGATCCCGGCTAATCATCAGATCGGCATTCAGTTTCACCTTAGGATAACGTGAACGGAACATGTCCTGAAAACCCCAATGCGTTGTTGCAACTCGGTCATCTAAAATGCCTGCTTCTGCCAGAAAAAAATTCCCCGTACAGTTTCCTGCAATTAAAGTCGCCTCTGCATGTGCAGATTTTAAAAAATGAATCAGTTCTGGATTCTGTTGCAATACATCCTGAATCGGTGCAGCGATGGTCGGTACCACCAGAATATCTGCAGTTTGAATCTCTTGATAAGAAAAATGTGCCTGCAACTGCAGCCCATTGATACACCGAATCGGATGTCCCTCCGGACTGGCGATACTCACCTTAAACAGGCGCTGTACGTCCTGCTGCTGGATCCGGTTCCAGCTTACGCCAGCCATAGTAAATAAATCGACCACACCCGTAATGGCCGAAGCCAGAGCCCCATGAAAGCCTAAAATCACCACCTGTTGCATACTTTACTAATTGTCACTTTTCACCCGATTCATGTCATTATTGACAATCCTCCTCAATAAAAGCAACTGCTAGTCTTGATGCTATCTCAAGGATTGCACATTCAGGATAGTACCGTGACCCAACTGATTAATGATAAAGATCTGCATTTCCAGCTTTATGACGTATTCAAACTTGAAGCGCTGACTAAACTGCAACGCTATCAGGATCATGACAAAAATACTTTCGACAGTATTCTGGAAACGGCAAAAGGTATCGCGACTGATTATTTTGCGCCGCATAATGCCAAAGCTGATCAACAAGAACCGAACTTTGATGGCAAACAGGTCAAAACCATTGATGAAGTGAAGACAGCCTGGCAACAGTTTGCCGATGCCGGCCTGCTTTGCGCCCAGCATGATTATGCAGATGGTGGCATGCAACTGCCCACTTTGGTGAATATGGCCTGCAATGCTTATTTTATGTCGGCCAATCCGTCCACCGTGGCTTATTCTTTTCTAACGGCCGCTGCGGCGAACCTGATACAGGCTTTTGCCTCCCCAAAACAAAAGCAAATATTCCTACCGCATATGTTGAGTGGCCGCTTTGCTGGCACCATGGCCATGACAGAGCCGAATGTAGGTTCCTCTTTGGGCGATCTGACCACTAAAGCGATTCCTCAGGCAGATGGAATTTATAAAATTAAAGGCCAGAAAATGTTTATTTCGGGTGGCGATCAGGACATTAGCGAAAATATTGTGCATCTGGTCTTGGCGCGGATTCAGGATGCGCCGCAAGGCGTGAAAGGAATTTCCCTGTTTATCGTACCAAAATTCAAAACCAACGAGGATGGTTCACTCGGTGAAGCTAATGATGTACAGCTGGCTGGCTTACTGCACAAAATGGGCTATCGAGGTACTACATCTACAGTTTTAAGCTTTGGAGAAAATGATAATTGCTTAGGCTATTTAATTGGTGAACCCGGTCATGGCTTAAAATATATGTTCAAGATGATGAAGGAAGCACGTGTGGGTGTCGGTCTGGGCGCAGCCATGATTGGTTATCGTGGCTATCTGGAATCTCTGGATTATGCTAAAAACCGTCCGCAAGGCCGGCCAGTTCATGAAAAAACACCTGACTCGAAACCAGTAAATATCATTGAACATACCGATGTCAAACGCATGCTACTGGCGCAAAAGTCATATGTAGAAGGTTCGCTGGCACTTTGCTTATTTGCAGCCCGATTAATTGATGAACTTCAGGCAGCTCAAGATGAAGATAGTGCAATTCTGCTTGATCTCATTACCCCGGTGGTCAAGTCTTTCCCTTCTGCCTATGGTCCGAAAGCCAATGATCTGGCTATTCAGGTCCTGGGCGGCGCGGGTTATACTCGTGAATATCCGGTGGAGCAATGTTACCGTGATAACCGGCTCAATCCGATTCATGAAGGAACTTACGGCATTCAATCTCTGGATCTGCTGGGACGTAAACTCTGGCAGCATAATGGCAAAGGGATCAATCTACTCATGCAGCGCATCCAGAAGACCTTGTCAGAAATTCATGAACCTAAGATAGTAGAACTGGCAGAGATCTATAAACAGCATCTTGCCACTGTACAAAAAACTACTCAGGTTTTAGGTCAGACCCTACATCAAGGCAAAGTCAGTGAAGCTTTGGCCAATTCAGGACTGTATCTGGATATGATGGGCAAAACCATCCTGTCCTGGCTCTGGCTGGAAATGGCGAATCAGGCTCAACTCAAGTTTGGGACATCTTCGCAGGCAGAAGATCAGACTTTTCTGGCAGGGAAAATTCAGGCAGCTCAATATTTTATTCGCTGGGAACTCCCTGAAATTGAACACCAGGCCAAATTACTGATGCATCTGGATGATACTTGCCTGAATATGCAAGCCGACTGGTTCTAGGCAGAATTAATCAAAAAATGCGCCTGTATTAGGTAATGCCAGTCACTTACAAAATTGACTGGCATTTTCTTTTTTAAATTCATGGCTGTATTTGATATGTAGAAAAGTCATCCGCAACTGTTTGAGGCCGGACTACATTAAAAAATGATTGTTTCTGCGATAAATTTGTTAGTTGATAGGGGCTGACGAGTTTTGCGGATGAAAAATGCCTTTGGTTACTTTGGGCGAAACCAAAGTAACAAATGAGCTGCAAAATTTTGATTTAAAACAATAAAGCTCCGCTAAAAATTAAGGAGTTTATTTCTAAACTCCTTAACTGATCAGCATTATCTGTATTAGGCGCATTTTATTTTTTGAATCATCAAGCTGCGGATTCTTGCACATCAAACTTTTTAAAAAGTTTGGCACGTTTGGAAGGCAAAATGTTAGCTTTCGTCAGATCGCCCTGATAATGCTGATATACCCGCTGATCCATGATTTTGTACCATAAAGGTGGAATCAGGGCTGGAATCAACATGGTCGCATAACCGCTCGGTAATTCTGGCGCTTCATCAAAATGCCGTAGCGCCTGAAATGGCCGGCTTGGAAAGGCATGATGGTCAGAATGGCGCTGTAACTGATACAAAAACAGATTAGTCACGATATTGTTGTTATTCCAGCTATGTTCTGGCAAGGTTCGCTCATAACTGCCATCCGCTTTCTGTCCGCGTTTTAGTCCGTAGTGCTCGATATAATTCACAATTTCAAACAGGCTAACGCCATAAAATGCCTGTGTGAGTGTATAAGGAATAATTTTCTTGCCATACGCCTTTAGCATCAAGGCATGATAGCCGGCACTCATGGCCCAACCATGAAACAGCTCATTTTCCTGACTAAAGAATTTCAGTCCCTTACGCTCGAGCCGTCTTTTTTCAATCTGGATTGCAGATTTTAATCCGCCTATTACGGTACGTGGCCAGAAGCGGTAAAAAGACTCACCTATTTTCGAAGATGCCGGATCTTCAGGCGTGGCTACCCGTTTATGGTGTCCATAAGGATGTTCAATCCGGAAATGGTTATAGCCCAAAGGCATCAGGCTGGCATGAGACCAGTAATGGTCTTTTTTCTGCGGACGATGACTGAGTTCATGTGCGGTATTCACCCCCACACCATTAATCGCACCCATAGAAACTCCAAGCAGTACCTGATCCAGCAAAGACACATTTGGGCGGCTTACGACATAGCCGGCAAAGGCATTGGCTGCCATTTGCAAGGGAATAAATGCTTTTACAATGCGGTCATAATAAGGATCATTAACCAGTGCCTTGATCTGCTCATCATTTGGATTATTGGCATCATCGCCAATCAGGGCATCTAAAGTTGGAATAATCACATGCAGTAATAAAGGCCCGCCCATCGCAAAGATTTTTTGAGTGGCTTTGGGACCAAAATGATAACCGGCCAGAACTCCCATTCCGATCACAGGCAGACCTGGGCTGAGCAACCAGCCAAAACGTTTTTTATCCAGCTTTACACCTTTTAGTGCCGACGCTTCCTGCGTAAACTGCGCGTTCTGGATTTGTGCAGGGGCATTCATTGCGACCTTCCTTTTTTATGTTACTCTGCACTTATAGTTGAATATTTCAGCAGTAGCGAACAGTATTCAACGTCCAGAAAAGCTATGTCAGCGTCTTTGGCACATGCTGCCAAATTCTGGCCTATAATCACAAAGTTAAAAAATTTATAGTCAATTCAATGAAATAAAACAGAAGAATAGAGTTAGGCATGGATGCTTTAAGTAAAATTTTTGATGATATTCATCTGGAAAAATCAGAATACCTTTATCTGAATGTGTTTCATCCGGGCGGCTTTGACTATCAGCATGAACCCTTTATGCTGGCCTATATCCTGTTACAGGGACAGGCGCAATTAAAGTTCATGAATGGTGATCGGCTGGAGCTGCAACAAGGTGATCTGGTGCTATTACCCGCAGGTTCCGCCCATCATGTTTCCTGCCCAGACAACGCCGATTTTTCTGAGCACCATGCAATTAATCCTTATTTTCAGAGCCATGCACAGCAATGTGTCGATCTCAATCGGGAAAATTCAGCGGAGCATAGTTTCATACTGGCTATTCGTTCCAGCCTGGATATGCAGATGGCCAAGCCTCTTTTAAGTGCATTACCTAAATACCTGCATATTCAGCATATTTTGGGTGATACGGCGCCGGAATGGTTACAGGTTGGCTTGCAGTTCCTGGCACTGGAAACCCAGCAACTTCGTCCGGGACGTGACAAGATTCTGGATCATCTGGTCAGTATTTTACTGATTGAATGCGTGCGAGATTATATTTTAAACCTGGAAAATGCCTCGAGCTGGCTGAATGCTCTTTCACATCCGGAACTATCCAATGCACTGGCGGCGATTCATGGCAAACCTGAACAATCCTGGACTGTGGAAAGTCTGGCCGAACAATGTCATATGTCACGTTCTAAATTCGCCCAGTTGTTTACCCAGATTGTCGGTGAGCCGCCCCTTGCCTATCTGCAACAGCACCGCCTGCGTCTGGCAGCGCAATATTTGAGAAATAGTGGGTTTGGTATCCAGCAAATCGCTTATCTGGTTGGTTATTCATCCGAGACGGCGTTTAGTCAAAGTTTTAAAAAACAGTTTGAACAGACGCCGACCCAATACCGGCTGAATTGTCAGAAAAACCAGTCTTTATTACCAGACTAAAATTACTGGACTAAAGCAAGTACGGCGTTGACCGGATCTTCGCTATTGCTAGAAAGTAGCTGCTTGTGCATGGTGATATGCTGCATAACCTGAATCTGCGCTGCTTCAATATCCATTAGTTTTTCAATTTCAGCTGCCAGATTTTCCGGGGTAGCATCGGACTGGATCAGTTCTTGAATCACTTTTTTTCCGGCAATAATATTCGGTAATGAAAAATAAGGGATTTTCACCAGCAATTTGGCAATTCGATAAGTCAGCCAGTGCAGCTTATAAAAGGTCACCATCGGACGGTGCAGCAACATCGCTTCCAGCGTTGCAGTTCCCGAAGCCAAGGCAATAATATTGGATGCATTCATCACCTGACGGCCAATTTTAGATTCAGCGCTGGTATTTTCCATCAAGCGAATCTGAGCTTGTAAGCTCTCAGGATAAGTGACCAGCAAACTTTCGATTTGCTGTTTGCGCGCATCATTAATTGCCGGGATCAGAAAGGTATAATCCGAATATTTTTGGTGCAGAATATTGGCAGCATCCAGAACCAAAGGCCCTAAACGTTCAATTTCACCACGACGGCTGCCTGGCAATAAGGCAATATATTTCTGATGTGGATCCAGGCCTAATTCTGTTTGAGCATCCAGAATTGGATTTTTAAGCGGCAATTGACTGGCTAGAGGATGCCCCACAAAAGCTGCTGGCACATCCCATTGCTTGAAAAAGGCTTTTTCAAATGGAAACAAGCAGAGCACCAGATTAATACTGGCTTTAATGCCATGCACACGGCCCTGACGCCATGCCCAGACCGAAGGACTGACATATTGCACGGTTTTAATCGGTAACTGTTTTTGTTTAATGGTTTTTGACAAACGCAGGTTAAAATCAGGCGCATCAATCCCAATGAAAATATCAACCGGGTCTTTAGTCCAGGTCTCTACCAGACCATCACGCACAGCAAAAAGTTTTTTAATATCTTTTAAAACTTCGACAATCCCCATCACCGAAAGAATATCCATCGGATAATAGCTTTTAAAGCCTTCCGCGATCATTTGTGGACCACCGATACCTTCAAATTCAGCATCAATGCCTTGCTCACGAAAACGGCGAATCAATTTTGCGCCAAGCGTATCTCCAGAGACTTCACCGACCACGATTCCAATTTTAAGTTTTCGATTTAGCAAGTGGGTTTCCTCTCAAATCCGCATGGAAATTTATTGAATCGGGATTCTAACATAATCCTGTGGCTATTCCGGAAGAAGCTTAAGCATCTTCTAATTTTAAGAAACCCACCGTTTAGAATGACTTAGTCGATGAGGGAGCTTGCATAACAAGAATTAAATCGACATTTACAGCTACATTAAATTAGATAGAAACGGGTTAAATCGGGCAGTTAAAATCAATCATCATATTCGCACTTTATACATAACCCAGTAAATAAACATAAAAGATCACCTAATATTCTTCACCTAGCTTTATCTTTTTTATGCATAAGTAAATCAATAATCAAGACAACGACTTATATCCAAAAGTCATAAGATATGCTCGTTTTTTGATTTTGGCATATATGCATGTTTGGTCCGATTGAATTTATTTTAGCAGGCGTTCTAGTAGGTTTTTGTGTAGGTGTCACCGGTGTGGGTGGTGGTTCATTGATGACGCCAATTCTTATTAGCTTATTCCGGATTGAACCGCATATCGCAATTGGTACTGACCTGCTCTATGCCGCGATTTCTAAATTCTGTGGCTCGTTTGTGCATGCCAAGAAAATGAATATTGTCTGGCCGATTGTGATCTGGCTGGCCGTTGGCAGTATTCCCGCATCTTTTGCAACGCATTGGGTTCTTGATAACTATCTGAGCCAATCAACGCATTACAAGGTCGTCTTGACCATGGTATTGGGCTTTATGCTGACCATTACCGGCTTATCCATTCTGTTTCGCACCCAGATCGAAAATCTTTTTAATAAATACAGAAAACAAGAACTGCCGGATATGACGCAGGATCTGGAAAAAGTGAAGCTGCAAGCCAAAGAAAAGCGCGTAGCCATTATTATCATGGGCATTATCTTGGGCATATTTGTCACGCTCTCTTCAGTGGGTGCCGGCGCATTTGGCATCATGGCACTTGTGGTCATGTTCCCGAATCTGCCGATGATTCGTATTATTGGCTCTGACGTGGTGCATGCAGTGGTACTGACCCTGGTTGCAGGGCTGGGTCATATGTCTTCAGGCAATGTCGATTTCATGCTGCTCATGTGGTTATTGGTGGGTTCTATTCCAGCGATTATTGTCGGCACTTTACTCAGCTCACGTATGCCGGAAAAACTGATCCGCAAAATTTTAGGTATTACCCTATTTGCGCTGGGCGTGAATTTCATAATTAATCCTGTGAAATCAAAACCGGCTCAACCTGCTGAAACAGCAATGATAATTGTGAGCCAAAATTCCCCCGTCCGTTTAAGTTAACTATCCAATTCATCACTTTTTTTTCAAAGAAGTATTCATCTTTTTTATAACAAAGTGACGCATCATTCATGTTATATTCGGGCTATTAAACAACCTTTTGTATGATCGAACCAGTGACGGCAATGAATACACAACAGTCAAATCCTATTTCAGCATCAGATATTGATGACGTGAATATCCACAGCATGATTCCTCTTGTAACCCCTGCCGAGCTTAAAGCAGAGTTACCGTTGACTGAAACTGCTTATCAAACCGTGCTGCATGGTCGTGAAACGATTCGTAAAATTCTGGATGGTGAAGACAAACGCCTGTTCGTTGTAATTGGTCCTTGTTCTATTCATGATCCGGCGGCGGCGCATGAATATGCTGAACGCTTAAAAGTACTGAGCGAAAAAGTTAAAGACAGCTTATACATCGTGATGCGGGTTTATTTTGAAAAACCACGGACTACCGTAGGCTGGAAAGGCCTGATCAATGACCCAGACATGAATGATTCATTCAATATTGAAAAAGGTCTGCGTATCGGTCGCAAGCTATTACTTGAACTGAATGAAATGGGCTTGCCATGTGCCACTGAAGCACTTGATCCAAACTCGCCACAGTATTACCAAGACCTGATTTCATGGTCAGCAATTGGTGCACGTACCACAGAAAGCCAGACCCATCGTGAAATGTCTTCTGGTCTTTCTTCACCAGTCGGCTTTAAAAATGGTACTGATGGCGGTTTAACGGTCGCGACCAATGCGATGCAATCTGTGAAACATGGTCACAGCTTCCTCGGTCTGAATGATCAAGGCCAGGTGGCTGTGATTCGCACTTCAGGCAATCCTTATGCTCACGTGGTACTGCGTGGCGGTAATGGCAAGCCGAACTACGATGCAGGCTCGGTTGCCGATGCAGAAGCTGCTCTAGCCAAGGCCAAAGTCAGCACCAAGATCATGATTGATGCCAGCCACGCCAACTCTAACAAAGACCCGTACCTGCAACCACTTGTACTTAAAAACATTTCCGAACAAATTCTTGATGGAAATAAGTCAATTGTTGGTATTATGGTAGAAAGTCATCTTAAGGGTGGTCGTCAGGACATTCCTGCAAACCTGAGTGACATGGAGTACGGTCAATCCGTTACGGATGGCTGTATCGACTGGGAAACGACTGAAAAAGTCTTACTCGACATGCATGAGGCATTGAAAGACATTTTACCTAATCGTTAAATGATCTGACAAACGCCATCGCCAAGATGGCGTTTGCATTTCTAGAACAAGGAAAATTTATCTGATGAATGATATTGAAACGGCATTAAGCCAGATTGAGAATTTTCAGTTCATACACGAACATCTGTTTAGCTCCGGTCAACCGACCACTGCCCAATTACAGCTGATGAAAGAATACGGTGTATCTACTGTCATCAATGTGGCGCTGACCGATAGCGAACAGTATCTGCCGCATGAAGATAAAATTTGCCTTGAGCTGGGACTGAACTATATTCAGGTTCCGATTTCCTGGGAAACCCCTTCAGACAATCAATGCTTGCTGGTATTGGATCTAATTGATCATCTGGTAAAAGAGCAAATGGTCTGGGTACATTGTTCGCAAAACTACCATGTCAGCTGTCTGATGTACTTATATCGTCAGTACTATATGGATATGGATCTGCCTACAGCACATAAACACTTGCATCAGATCTGGGAACCAAATGAAACCTGGACCGGTTTAATGCATGCAGTTGCCCTACAGCTACAAGGCCGTAAAGCAACTCAGGAACTGGAACTTTCCTTAATTAATCCAAATTATTTTGCCTGATTTTATTTACTGTGGCTCAATAATACGGTTGCCATCGACATAATTCCTTCCTGACGACCGGTAAAACCTAACTGTTCAGTGGTGGTGGCTTTAATACTGATTTGGGTCACATCAACATTTAAGACATCTGCGATACTTTGACGCATCGCCAGATTGTATTTCGCCAGTTTTGGACGTTCACAGGCCACGGTAATATCGGCATTATTCAGGTGATAACCACGATCCAGAATTAGCTGATAAACATGCTTGAGTAATACCCGGCTATCTGCACCTTTAAACTCAGGATCTGTATCTGGGAAATGCTGGCCAATATCTCCGAGCGCCAAAGCACCCAACAAAGCATCACAGAGTGCATGCAGCACTACATCACCATCCGAATGTGCTTTCAGACCGTGAGTATGCGGAATTTGAATGCCTGCCAGAGTGACAAAATCACCTTCTTCAAATGCATGCACATCCAGACCCTGGCCAATACGAATTTGTGCGATCACCTTATACATCCTTTAGAAATAGCCCATTGAAATCTTGTACACTTGCTTTCTATTTCGCTATAGTTAGACCAAGCGTAACACAGTGAAAGTATAAGCGATCATGCTACTGAAAACTGATATAAATATGTTGAAAATAATTGGCCTGATGCTCGGTCTGGGGACGATTTCTACGGGTAGCTCAGCGATCACAATGGATTGTAGCGATGACAGCAAAAAAACGGCTGCCATGAATAAAGTCTGCTCAGCATCGCTGGCTGAATCTCGTGAAAAACTCACAGACCAATACTTTACTGCTTTTCTGATTACTGATGCACCTGTGCGTTTATTACAAGATAGCCAACAACTATGGGCGACCCGCTTACAGCAATGCAAAACGCTAGACTGTTTTAAACAGCAGTTTGAATGGCGTTTAGATGATTTAAATGTCTATATTTCACTGAATCAAAGTCTGACCCAGCATTATATTAAGTTTGAACAGGGACAAATCGCCAAGCAGCCCGTGCATCTCAAGATTCATCAACTGACCAAAGACCGGATCAAGATTGAAGGCCTGGCATATCGTAATCCAAATAACCGGACCGAGAAGCAGACCGTTCCTTTTTTAGCCTATACCACGCCTGAGACAAAAAACCAGATCACCGATAATGAAAATGACTGCCGCTATGAGTTTAACTATAGTAAAGCCATTTTAGCGGTCAGTAGCCAGCAGAAAGGCTGTGAACGCTTTACCGGTATTTATCGACTATATGATTGATTTAATTTAAAAAATATTATAATTTATCGTTATATAAAATGATATCTTTGATGTAAAAAATAGCCCGCAAGCGGGCTATCAATTTAAGCTGGATAGTATTGCGCAATTTCCTGACTAATCATCGCAGCCGTTGCAGCTGATAAAGTCCAGCCCAGATGACCATGTCCGGTATTGTAAAAGACCCGCTCATGTTTGCCACGGCGTACCACAGGCATCATATTTGGCATCATGGGGCGTAAGCCTGCCCACGGAACAACATGCTCAGTACACAGGTCAAAATTACGATTGGTCCAGTCAATTAAAGGTTGAATTCGGTCAGCACGAATATCCCGGTTATAGCCATTAAACTCGGCTGTTCCTGCAACACGCAAACGATCCTTGCCTAGGCGTGACAAGACAATTTTCGCACTTTCATCTAGCAGACTGACCCAAGGTGCGTTGTTCTGGCTCTGCTCATCATTCAGTTGCACGGTAATCGAGTAGCCTTTGACTGGATAGACATTGACTCGTTCACCAAGTATTTCAGCCAATTGATAGCTGCCAACCCCTGCACAGACCACAATGGCATCTGCATTAATTTCCAGAACATCCTCTGGAGAGGAATGGACATTTTCAGTACTAGGTTTGCATTTAACCCGAATATTCTGAGCCTGATGATCAACAACAAAAACATCTTGACCAAACTCAAATTTCACGCCTTTTTGCATACAGGCTTTGGCCAAACCGGTACTAAATTTATGAATATCCCCGGTGGCATCGCTCTGACAGTAAAATCCTGCATAATAATCGCCAGTTAATGCAGGTTCGATCTGCTTGATTTCTGCATTGGAAATGGCATTGCGCTCCAGACCACCGCTACACAACAGATCATTGACTTTGATCGCAACATCATAATCTGTCTTGTTATGATAAAAATGTAAAATTCCACGTTTTTCTAAATTGAAATCAATATTTTCTGTTTCGGCAATTTCAAATAAGCGTGCTCTTGCCAGTAAAGCCAGCCGTACAGTCTCTCGGGTATTGGCTTCATAATGTTTGATATTGCCCAGAAATTCCATGAGCCAGCTGTATTTATGCACACTGAAAGAAGGATTGAGCAAAAGTGGTGCGGTTTTTTGTGACATCCATTTGATGCCTTTGAGTACCGTGGCTTTCTGGTTCCATACTTCGGCATTACAGGCAGAAAGCTGGCCGCCATTGGCAAAGGATGTTTCCATTGCCGGATAAAGATGCCGATCAACCACAGTCACTTGATAGCCTGATTGTGCCAGCTCATAAGCTGTGGTTACTCCGGTAATACCGGCCCCAATCACCACGACATGACGCATAGACACCTCCTTGATTATATTGATGTCTTTTCCCATCTGTCATGTGTACCTGAGAGCTTCGGTAGATACATTGCACATCAATGCGGCCACCTTCCCCTTCGGTGAGTGATTGAACACTTCTCTCCAGAGTTTTTATCCATTATCACAGTCCTTTTGCCTGAGAGTTTCCTGGGAACTTGCTCCTTCGGCGAATGCAGAAGCATTTCTCTCCTGCAATAATGTTTTATTATCATGAGCAATTTATATACCATTTTTAGGAAAAACACAGTTTTTATTTATGTTAATTCACGTGAATTTATCTGTGATTCTTTTTAATTAAGAGCATACATGGGTGATGGAGGATATTGCCTAGATATCAAATTTTTAGATTTTGCTGTCCTAAGTAAAATGAGCAAGTTCTATCCTTTATAAAATTCCAGAACTTATTTAATTTTGGCGCTTAAATAGAACTCAACATTTGCTTAGGCTATTTTAATAATTCAAAGTATATGTCATCCAAAGCAAAATTTAGACTTTTATCATTTATTCTAGAATTTTAGATAATCCAAGAAAGCATCAGTACTAAGCTTCCTGCTGCGACCACTGTTTGTACACTGATAATACTAGCCATTAACTCACTATCGCCACCATACACCCGGGTTAAGACATACGAAGCTGAGGCGGTAGGAAGTGCAAAGAACAAGACCAATACCTGAGTAGTTAATGCATCAATCTGGAAAATTTTACACACTAAAAATGCAATCAGCGGCATTCCGAACAGGCGACCAAAGGTTATCAGGCTGAGTGGCAATACATCACGCTGAAAACCCTGAAACTGTAAGGCTGCTCCCACACACATCAAACCGAGCGGCAAACTGCACAGTGCAATCTGTTTAAGGAACTGCTCTGTTCCAGTCCAGAGTGACAAACCGGAAAGATTAAATAAACCACCCACTATACAGCCTAAAATTAATGGATTTTTAGACAAATCCAGGACGATTTTTTTCAGCTGCATATCGTGGCTACGGGTAAATACCAGCACTGACAAGATATTCACCAAAGGAATACACAGCACCATGATCACAGCGAAAATAGTCATACCCTGCTGCTGAAATAAGGCGCTGACAGCAGCAAGGCCAATATAGGTATTAAAGCGCAGTAAACCTTGAACATAGACGCCGAAACGCGCATAGGAAATTCGGTAAATTTGGCGCAAGATATACAGCGCAATACTGACCACAGCCATGATGCTAAATACGACCAGTACTACATCCTGAATGACATTCATTTGAATCTTGGCAGTGGCCAGATTTAAAAACAGCATTACCGGAAACAATGCATAATAATTTAACTTTTCTGCGCCTCGCCAAAAATCATCACTCAACCATTGCCTGCGCTTAAGTAAATAGCCAAAGCTGATCAGTCCGATGAGAGGAAATAAAGAAGTTAAAATAATATGCAGCATGTGACATCCTGGTCTGTTTTCTGCCTAATCTTAAGCCGCTTAGACTGAACAGAAAACTTAGCATATTGATGAGCTTTTTCACCACTCAATTTAAGTAGCAAAAAGCTTGAATTTTCACCAGCTAATCATATTGATCTGATGATTTTTTCTAAAATCAGTAAATGTAACGGAATCAAAGGTTCTCCGAGCTTTTGACCCAGTGGATATGCTTCAATCTTTTCAGTCAGCTGATAGCCATGGCGCTGATAATATGCCAACAGTTCAGTACGAACATTTAATACTGACATCTGAATCACTTTCTTCTTAAATATTTCGAAAATATGGGATTCGGCAAAGTCCAATAATTGCTTGCCATAACCCGAGTTTTGCTCAGCAGGTGCAACAGCAAAGCTTCCAATCTCTGCTACTTGCTGCCCTAAGCTCACGCCAATACAACCAAGAAGCTTATTTTCATTTTCCAACACAAACAGCTGAAAATCTGCTGAATTGAGCAATTCATATAACTGTTGTTCTTGAATACGATCACCCTGGATCATTCCTTCTTCTGTGGTCCATCCACCCCGAGTACGATAAGCTGTATTAATTAGTATGGTAAGTTGCTGAATATCAGCTTTGCTTGCCAATCGTATATTTTTATAGTGATTCATTTTATAAATAAAAAAAGTCAGACCGGAGTCTGACTTTAAAACAATTTCACTTTAAAGTTAAAGCAAATTATTTAGGTTCAATCGGTGCAAATGGCGCAACTACATCGGCATTTTGCGCACGGTGACGCATGAAATGATCCATGAGTACTATCGCCAGCATCGCTTCAGCAATCGGGGTTGCACGCACACCCACACAAGGATCATGACGGCCTTTGGTCAACACATCAGTATCTTCACGCTCAATATTGATGGTTTTACCCGGCGTGGTGATAGATGCAGTCGGCTTCAACGCAATCGCAACACGAATGTCCTGACCGCTAGAAATACCGCCTAGAATACCGCCAGCATGATTGGCCAGGAAGCCTTCTGTGGTGAGTTCATCACGGCTTTCATGACCAAACTGTTCAGCAACGCCAAAACCATCACCGATTTCTACACCTTTAACGGCATTAATCGACATCATGGCATGCGCAATATCAGCATCCAGACGATCAAAGACTGGCTCGCCCCAACCGACTGGCACTTTAGATGCAATGATCTCCAGTTTAGCGCCACAACTGGTACCTTGCTCACGCAAAGACGTCACTAGCGCTTCAAAACGCGGTACTGCATCCACATCGCCACAGAAAAACGGATTGTTTGGAACTTCGTTCCAGTCCAGTTTCTCTGCTTTTTCAGTACCAATCTGGGTTACATGACCACGAATCTCAATGCCAAATTTCTCAAAAAGGAATTTCTTGGCAATTGCCCCCGCTGCAACACGCATTGCGGTTTCACGCGCACTTGAACGGCCGCCACCACGATAATCACGGAAACCATACTTTTGGGTATAGGTATAGTCAGCATGACCCGGGCGGAATGTCTGCGCGATATTGCCGTAGTCTTTCGATTTTTGATCCGTATTACGAATTAACAAACCAATTGAAGTACCGGTGGTTTTACCCTCAAACACACCGGAAATAATTTCTACTTCATCGGGTTCTTTACGCTGGGTTGCAAATTTCGATGTACCGGGCTTACGGCGGTCCAGATCCTTTTGCAAATCAGCTTCAGTCAGCTCAATACCGGGTGGAACCCCATCGATGATGGCCATCAAGCCAACACCGTGAGATTCACCACAAGTCGTTACACGGAACAGTTGCCCTATACTATTACCTGCCATGTCAAACGACTCCTTATGCTTGAATAGACTGAATAAATAAATCGCGGTAAGTACGGCATTGCTCTGCAGTCAATGCAAAGATACCTGTACCACCTTTCTGGAATTGTAACCAGTAGAAATCAACCGAATTAAAGTTTTGGCGCATTGCCCATTCTGAGTTACCCACTTCAATCACGATCAGGCCATTCTCAGTCAGATAATCTGCAGCTTGAGCCAGCATTTTACGCACCAGATCCAGACCGTCCTGACCTGCAGCAAGTGCAAGCTCAGGCTCATGATGAAATTCTTCAGGTAAATCCGCCATATCTTCCGCATCGACATACGGCGGATTAGATACGATCAAATCGTATTGGTTTTCAGCCGGAATTTTTTCGAACAAATCCGATTCAAGCAATGCCATCTGATATTGCTTGTCATGATGCTCAGTATTGATTTGCGCAACTTCCAAGGCTTCTTTGGAAATATCGGTGGCATCCACTTCCGCTTCAGGGAATGCATAAGCCAAGGCAATCGCGATACAGCCAGAACCGGTACACATATCTAGAATGCGTTGAGGTGTTTTTGGATTCGGGTTTTCCGGCAAGTTGTTGACTGCCTCACCCATTTGACCATGTTCACCCAGGAAATACGGGGCAAAACGGTTCTGAATCAGTTCAGCAATCGGTGAACGTGGAATCAGCACGCGTTCATCAACGTAGTAAGGTTTGCCGTCAAAATAAGCCAGGTTCAATAAATATGAGGTTGGAACTTTTTCATTAATACGGCGTTCCAGCAGACTTAAAAATTCAGCTTTTTCACTTGGCAATAATTTGGCATCTAAAATTTCAGCGTCCGCTTTCCACTCTAGTGACAGGGTTTGCAGCACTAGCGCTGAACTTTCAGCAAAATAATCTTCTGTGCCTTGGCCCAAATGTGCATCGTATTGACGTAATGCTGTCACACCAAAACGAATAAAATCACGAATGGTGGTTAAATTTTCAGCGGCTTCCTGCATATGTTCAGGGCTAATAGTCGGTCGATCCACTTAAGGCGTCTCCAAGGTCATTTTTTTAAACGCCTTATGATACCTTGTTTTGCCTGCTTTTATAATGCTAAAAGTATGAAAAACACGAATTCTCTACGCCTACAAAAATTATAAAACTCCTGTTTTTGTGAGTGATTATGCAGATAAATGTTTACTTTATTCAGAGGTATTTCTGTTAAATTTGCATGCTAATGCTATGATGACTTATCGGAACCCGGACGCATAAGAGCGGGATTGATAAAGATTGGCCTGATCCATGATCAAAGCCAGCATACATTGACCCTGTTGCTGCTTGGCATATTTTCCTGACATTCTAAAGTTACATTGCTGGGACAGTTTACGCTCCCACAATACATGCTGACTGCGGATAACTGCAGTCTGATTCGGATTCAATTTAAAATAAGTTTTATAGTTTTTCTTCAAACGTTTATTATGAACTTTCAGCTCTTTTTCCAAGCATTTTTCAGCTTTGGGTGTATTACCATAACTAAAATTCATGCACTGTGTATATTCCTTAGAATACCCAACAGCAGCTTGTGTCTGAACCGAAGTACCCGCAAAAATTGCAACTAAAAACCATGCAAGACGCATAACTTCCCCTTGACCGAAACCGGTACAATCCCAATAAATGTTTAACAATCAATATTGTTTAAATTATCCACTGATATTAACGCAGTCCGGACAAAAATCCTATGCCTTTCTCGGAATGAAAGATTAAAACAGTTGCACAATTGAAAATTGGACCATGACCCACATATAATCCGCATTCAATCTTCAAATGAGCCCAGATCTATGAGCTATAAGCACAATAATCTTATGGCGATGCGCCAGAATTACTGGAATGATAAAGCCTCCAGTCAGGTGCAGCAAGAAAAGGTATTTTTGCAGTCGACCTTAGTGCAACATGGCGTATTCACCGATGCGACATTGGACGATGCTAAATATCTGTTTTTTGGCTTGCCAAGTATTGTGATTGTAAAAGGCTATGCTTTAGGCTTCATGTATGACAGCGTACAGCGCCTGATTCATCAACATATTCAAACAAATAAACAACAGTTACAACAACGATCTGAATTAAAAATCCAATTTCAAATGGCATAATGCCCTGTCTAAACTGATACAGGTTGGTGAATTAATGAAAGCTTGCCTAGTTTTTACTATGAATTCAGCGGCTTAAACTTTTTTAATACGTGCAGAAACGCTACTATCCCTTACAATGATTTATTCTGCTTCATGCTGATGATGAAAGGATCGAGTTTACATGTCAGATCAGAACGATAAGCTTAAACAACTGAAAACCTCCTCTATGGATCGACGCTTATCGATCGCAAAGGCATCCTTGCTGGCAGGTACGCGTTGGGCGGCTTCTAGTGCAAGCTCCATGTTCTCAAGCGAAGAAGAAAAAGAAAAGAAACGTAAAAAAGCTATGAAAGAACAGGCCGATTATCTGGTAGCAGAAATTGGCAAGCTGAAAGGGTCTATCGTTAAAATTGGCCAGATGATGGCGCTATATGGTGAGCATTTTCTGCCAGAAGAAGTCACTCAGGCTCTCAATACCCTAAACAATCAGACGGTAGCATTGGCATGGCCAGCCATTAAAACTCAGTTACAACAACAACTCGGTTCAAAACTCGACGATCTCACCATTGATCATGAACCTTTGGGCACAGCTTCTTTGGCACAGGTACATCGCGCTACTCGAAAATGTGATGGCATGGAATTAGTGTTAAAAATTCAGTATCCGGGTGTGGCAGAAGCGATTGATTCCGATATGAGCCTGTTTAAAAACATGCTGAAATTGACTCGCATCGTGCCTCAGACCCGCGAATTCGACCAATGGTTCGATGAAGTCCGTGAGATGATGCACCGTGAAGTAAATTATCAGATTGAAGCAGATACCACGCGGCGTTTTGCTGCACGTTTAAAAGATGATCCGCGCTATATCGTCCCGACCATTATTGATGAGTACTGCTCTGATCGCGTGCTGTGCATGACCTTTGAACGTGGTGTGCCAATTAATAGCCCTGTGATGCTCTCCTTACCGCAAGAACGCCGCAACCAGTTAGGTGAGGCCTCTCTGGAAATTGCCGTGCGTGAGATTTTCGAATGGGGCGAGATGCAAACCGATCCGAACTTTGGTAATTATCTGGTTCGGCTGGGCAATGGCGCAGATGTGCATGACAAAATCATTCTGCTCGACTTTGGCGCGATCCGTCAGTTTGACCAGCATCTGCTCAGTGTTGCACGTAATCTGATTCAAGCAGGCTATCATCATGACTCGGATATGATGGTCAAAGCGATGACTGGTTATGAATTTTTTGATTCGATTCCACAAAGCATCAAACCGGATATGGCCAAAGTCTTTTTACTGGCCACCGAAGCGTTTAGTTCACCGCTAAATAATCAAGAATTGCCAGCTGGCATCATGGATGAACATAATCGCTATGACTGGAAAAAAAGCCAGCTGCATAGCCGTGTGATGCAACAGGCATCGAGATCAATGGCTTCACGTTATTTTAGTGTTCCACCCAAAGAATTTATGTTTATTAGCCGTAAATTTATCGGGGCCTATACCTTTATGACCGTGATTGATGCCAAAACCAATGTACGTGCCATGATTAAACATCATCTCTCTTAAAATAAAACCTGCATCAAAAAGACCCGAATGATTTGTCATTCGGGTCAATTTATATACACATTCGATTTTTTATATTTTTATCTTTATTTTAGTTTTCATTGATTTACCCTTCCCTTTCTTTAATCCAAAAAACCTAAAAATTGTCAATCATTCATGTCAGGGATGACATAGTTTTATCTCTGAGTGCATGTCAGTATTAAAAAAAATAACGTGACAACACCTTTAGGATAATCAGAATGAATAATATGGTGAATAAAGCCCAAGGATTTGGCTTGTCCATACTGACCAAAATCGCGGGTAGCGAAGTATTAGACCAATTAAAGCTACGTAAATTTGTAGAAAAATCGCTTTATCAAAGTTCAAAAGCCGGATTCAAAACCCTGAGTCAAACCCAGAAAATCCTGAAATCTGGCCAGAAGATTGAAAAACAGCGTTTGCCCCATCAGTCCAAATCCTTATTTGATCTGAACCTGACTGAAGAACAGCAAATGACCTGTGATGCCATGCAGCAATTTGCCCAAGAGGTGCTGTATCCCTTGGCGCATGATGCAGATCAGCATGAATTATTTCCCCATGAACTCTGGCAATACAGCACTGATTTAGGTTTGAATTTCTATGCCCTGCCTGAAGCATTGGGGGGCGTTGCATCGGAACAGAATATAGTTAGCAATATTTTAATCGCTCAACATTTGGCTCAGGGTGATTTCAGTCTGACGGCTGGCTTACTTTCGACTTTTAGTGTCATTAATGCCATTACCCGCTGGGGCTCAGAGCAGATTCAGTCAGAATATCTGGGCGCTTTCGCAGAAAATCCTGAGTTAAAGGCCACCTTTGCAGTGCAGGAAGAAACAGCAGCGTTTAACCCGGAGCAACTTAGAACCAAGGCTGTTGCACATCAGGGACATTATCTGATTCGAGGTCAAAAGACCTTGGTGCTCTTGGGAGAAAGTGCCGATCTATACCTGGTCAGTGCTAATCTAGATGGCAGAGCTGAGGTCTTTGTGGTGCAACGCGACAGTACCGTCACTGCGAAAAAATCGCCGGCTATGGGATTAAAAGCTACTGAAACCGTTACGCTCAAATTTGAAAATACTCCGGCATATCGTCTGGGTGATGAAGATTTTGATTATCGTACATTCGTAGATTTGGGCAATTTAATGTGGTGTGCGATGGCGGTGGGCACCTGTGAAGCAGTAAAAAAATACTGCGTTCAGTATGCCAATGAACGTATTGCTTTCGGTGAACCTATTTCACATCGTCAGAGTGTCGCCTTTATGATTGCCGATATGGCCATTGAAATTGATGCAATGCGAATGCTGATCCTGAATGCCGCGAGTCTGGCTGAATCTGGTCAAACTTTTCATCGTGAAGCCTATTTGGCACGCTTACTCTGTGCAGAAAAATCCATGAAAATAGGCACCGATGGTGTACAGATTTTGGGTGGTCATGGTTTCACCAAAGAACATCCGGTCGAACGCTGGTATAGAGATCTTAGATCTACTGCCATTCTCCATTCTGGCTTGCATGCCTGATCAGAACATAAAGAAGAACAATGATGAATCTACAAACTCCAAAAAAATTTAAGCTTTTGATTGATCAAGCACATGAAGTTGCCCTCAATGTTTTGCGTCCGATTTCACGTAAATATGACAAGGCTGAACATGCTTATCCGATAGAACTAGACATGCTCGCTTCTGTGGTCGACGGTATGAATCATGGTAGCGAAGGCATGAATGCTGGTGCAGCAGTCAATAAACGTGGCGATGCAGATACGACTAATAAAAATGGCATTAATATGTCTACCGCCCTGAGTATTATTGAAATGTGTTATGGCGATACTGGCTTATTACTCTCGATGCCACGCCAAGGATTAGGAAATTCAGCCATTGCAGCTGTTGCCAACGAGGAGCAATTGCACCGTTTTCATGGAACTTGGGCAGCCATGGCGATTACCGAGCCAGGTTGTGGTTCAGATTCCGCTGCGATTCGTACCACTGCGACCAAAGACGGTGATGACTATATTCTGAATGGCGAGAAAATTTTTGTAACATCCGGAGAACGTGCTGATGCAGTGGTCGTTTGGGCAACTTTGGATAAAAAACTGGGACGATCGGCAATTAAATCATTTGTGGTGACCAAAGGTACTCCAGGAATGAAGGTTGAACGACTGGAACATAAATTAGGGATTAAATCATCCGATACTGCCACGATTAGCTTTATCAACTGTCGAGTACCTGCAGCAAACTTGCTCGGTCATGCAGAAATCGATGTTGCTAAAGGCTTTGCTGGCGTAATGGAAACCTTTGATAATACTCGCCCGCTGGTTGCAGCCATGGCGATTGGTTGTGCGAAAGCCTCGCTGGAACGCATCAAGGAGATTTTTAAGGATCAACTGGACTCTACTTATGCCACACCGTATTTACAAAGCTCTAATATCGCAGCACAAATCTATCGTATGGAAGCTGAATGGGAAGCATCACGCTTGCTGATGCTGAAAGCCGCCTGGATGGCCGATAATCACAAACCAAATTCACGTGAAGCATCTATTGCCAAAGCCAAGGCCGGTCGGATCGGTAATGAAATTACCTTAAAATGTGTCGAACTTGCGGCAGCCACTGGTTATAACGAAACTGAACTTTTGGAAAAATGGGCGCGTGATTCCAAGATTTTGGATATCTTTGAAGGCACCCAGCAAATTCAGCAACTCATTATTGCCCGTCGGGAGTTGGGAAAATCATCAAGCGAATTAAAATAGTGATTGCTCATCAAATAGTGAATTAAACTTATCTAAATTGAATAAACGATGGCTTTTTTAAGGATTTAAGGTTATAAAAATTCATCGTTTTTTCAAAATAAAATCAGTTCTATATGTACTCTATTCGTCCTATTCAGCCTGAAGATAATGCCCAAATTGCAAGCATTATTCGTCGTGTTTCCCAAGAGTTTGGGCTGGCAGCAGAATCTGGTTTCGCAGTAGGCGATTCTATTCTAGATGAACTGTATCAAGTTTATCAGCAACCGAAATCAGCTTACTGGGTTGTTGTGGATCAACAAAATAAAATTTACGGTGGTGGTGGAATTGCGCCATTAAAAGGTGATGCAACTATTTTAGAAATTCAGAAAATGTACTTTTTACCTGAAATTCGTCAGCAAGGTTTTGCCAAGAAAATTTTAGAATTATCCTGTGAATTTGCACAGACTCATCAGATTAATTCAGTCTATCTAGAAACAACTAAAGCGCTTTGGCAAGCGGTGAAACTCTATGAAAAATTAGGTTTTCAGCATCTTGATTATCCTGAAGGCAATACCGGACATAGTGATGCCTGTGAAATCTGGATGCTAAAAACCCTTTCAATTTAGAGATTTTTTAGTAGATAGATAAAATTTGTATAGTAATAAAGTGCTTTCATCAGCAGCAAGCTTGACTCTTGTATATAGGCTGCCTAACATCGAAATACGTTTATTCAGGCATGGAATCCACAGTTTGTTTTTTTCTTATTTATTCAATCCAATTAAATCTAAACGTTCACTATTTCATTCTCATTCTTTTAAATTTTCTTCTATTTTATTGAGCACTTTTCTTTTTGCGGGTTGCTCATCCTTGGGCGGAGGCTCGATAGAAAAACGCGCAGCTAAGCTGTCTAAAGGCATTCAAACTGCTTATTCCACCTCATCCAGTACAGCTAATCGTGTTTCACCTTTAATTGTTCAACATGCACAAAATCAGGGTGTAGATCCGCTTCTGGTGGCGGCTGTGATTCGTCAGGAATCTACTTATCGTAGCCAAGCAACTTCGCCAGCAGGTGCAGTAGGCTTGATGCAAGTGATTCCGAGATACTGGCAACAAACTTGCCCAGGTGATTTATACAATGAAAGCAGTAATATTCAATGTGGGACTTATATTCTTTCTAAATATAATCAATCATCCGGTGACTGGCAGAAAGCGCTTGCCTATTATAATGTAGGTCCATCGGGTTATGAAAATAATCGTAAAATGCGTAAACAAGGTAAACGTTATGCCAAACAAGTAAAACAGCATAAAAAAATGCTAAAAGACTCTCTCTAATGACTGAATAAAGAGAATCAATTTAATCATACTTAGGCTATTTTATTTAAACTTCTGATAAATGGTAATTATTAGATAGTGCTTGTTGAAATTGCTGCTATGAAAGCTTATTTGGGAAGTATTAATTACAGTTATAATGCGCGTGTTTGGCTAAAATGGTCTGCAATAAAAAAACCAGCGATTCGCTGGTTTTTTTATTTGCCAAGATTTGCAAGATCAACTTATAAACTCTTTTAGAGCACGCCTTAGAAAGATCCCAATAGGTCAAACAAATTGACAGGACTCATCTGCTTCAGAAGAATCTGATCAGCTTTGAGATATAAATATGTTTTGAGAAGCTCTAGTAGCTTCAATATTGCTTATCTAAAACCCCACGCATAAAAAAATCCCCCTCTGCCTTGGCGGAGGGGGATTTTGAATAATGAGCTGGCGATGACTTACTCTCACATGGGTAACCCCACACTACCATCAGCGCTAAGAGGTTTCACT